>CABMOR010000045.1 GCA_902388225.1 uncultured Oscillospiraceae bacterium
CCGTGCTGCGGCTTGAGGAATTTGTCCAGTCGAGATCGGCCTTTGTGTAAGCTTCTTTTGGCTCAATCTCAAAAAGATCTGCACCGATCTCCTTCGCAAGAGTCTCCGCTGTTGATTTTGTTACTCCGCTTGCCGAAAAATATGCTACAAGTTTTTTCATAAAAAAGACCTCCGTTAAAATTTTGCGGGTTAATTACTTTGAATTTTTATCCGATCGTTGATCAGTCCCTGTATCAATGAGATGCCGACGGACGGAATGCGGCAGTGTGCGGTTCAGGCAAGTCGCAGCTGCCGCTTTGGCAAACTCCCAGCGCCCGCAAAACCACTGCGGCCATAGTTGCGGTATGGAAGTCCTCGCTTTCAAGCTTGCCCGATTTAAGGCCCTTGCCCACGGCAATGTAGGAATTAAGGCGTTCCTTGTCGTCGTTTCCGCCGTGGCCGTGGCCGATTCCGCCGTGATCGGTGAGGATTATGAAGAGGGTGTCGTCTTTTCTGCCGCTTTTCTCTATTGCCTCATATATGCGCCTGCAGTTTTGCTCGGCCGCCATAATTGCAGAAAGATGCTCCTTAGAGCCATATCCTCCGTGATGTCCCGCTTCGTCCACATTGTCGAAGGCAATGAAGGTGAAAAGGGAACGGTCGGATAAAAGCTTTGAAACAATTTGATCGGCGAGGGGATTGTCGTCGTTTCTGAATTTTTCAACCCCGATGTTGTGCTCTATTCCGCCGAAATTTATCGGCTCCCAGTTGACGAAGGAACAAAGCTTTGCAAAGGGATATTTGTCTCTCAAAAATTTAAAAACCGAGGGATAATCGCTGTTATCGGGAGCGGGAGTCACCGAAAGCTTTTCATTGTTATACCCATGTTTTTCAGGACCTACACCTTTAAGCATGGCGCACCAGTTTTCGGCCGAAATGGTGGGAAGCACCGACAGGGCGGTATCTGTGTAAAGGGCGTTTTTATCCTTTCTCAAGGCGTCAAAAAAAGGCGTGTCGGCAAGGCGGTCGTAATTCCCCATTCCGTCGATTCCGGCAACCACCACCTGTTTAAAGAGGGGAGAAGGGCCTTCCGCTTTCTTTGCAAGAAAGTTCATCGAATCGAAAAGGTTTCCCGACAGCTCATCGAGAGTTGCTTCGGGCATGGTTTCGGCTTTTGTGACCACCGAGAGGGCGCGGTTATAAGCATTTTCAAAGTTTTCGCGGGAGGTGTTTTCAAGATCCGCAAAAACACTTGTTTCTTTTATTCTCTTTGCCTTTTCTATGGCGGATTTATACTTTTCGAGAGATGTCATTTGGTTTTGCTCCTTTTTGTCGGAAAGTGTTCCGATGTTTATAAAATCATTGTGTCGGAAATAAAACAGACTGTTGCCGGTTCATTTCCACTCCACAATGTTTTACCACAAAAACAAATTCTTTGCAACAAAGAATAAGAAAAACGGAGGGCAAAAGCCCTCCGTCTGATGTGTTATAATGTTTTGACAAGCTCTTTAAGATATGCCTTGAAATCTTCGCCGATTTCAGGGTGGTTTAAAGCAACCTCGCATCCGGCCTGCATTATGCCAAGCTTATTGCCCATGTCATAACGCTTGCCGGTGAATTCCACGGCAATCATGGATTTCTCCCTTGCGGTGGTCTTCATGGCATCGGTGAGCTGAAGTTCTCCGCCGGCTCCAAGGGGGGTGCGTTCGAGAATGTCGAAAATTTCAGGTTCAAGCACGCAGCGGCCGAGTATGGAATAAAGCGAAAGCACCTTGTCGGGGGTGGGTTTTTCCACCATGTCGGAAACCTTGAAAATTCTGTCCTCCAAGGGGTCGACCTTTAAGGAACTGTATTTGCCGATGGCCTCGGGAGATACCTTGTTGACGCCGACCACTCCCTTGCCGTATTTTTCATAGGCACGGCAGAGCTGAGCAATGGCGGGATCTTCGCCGATTATGACGTCGTCGCCGTAGAGAACGGCAAAGGGATCGTTTCCGATGAAGGAACGGGCCTGGAGAACGGCGTGCCCCAGCCCCTTGGTCACCTTCTGGCGAAGGAAGAATATGTTGGCCATAGAGGCAATGTCCGAAAGCTCCTTTAGAATATCCTCCCGTCCGCCCTTTGCCTTTAAAGCGGCTTCAAGCTCGACGGCGTGGTCGAAGTGATCCTCAATTATACCCTTTCCGCGGTTGGTTATTATGAGAATGTCGGTAATTCCGGCACGCACCGCCTCCTCGACAATGTACTGGATTGCCGGCTTGTCAACAATGTTGAGCATTTCCTTGGGACAGGCTTTGGAGGCGGGAAGCACTCGGGTGCCCAGTCCTGCTGCGGGGATAACTGCTTTTTTTACCATTTCAAAAACTCCTCTATATAAGTGTCGCAAGAAGGTCGGTCAAAAACTCCATGGCGCACATAAGAGCCACCGGAGCAAAGATATTGACCCCGCCCTTTTTACGGATTTCGGTTGTATAATCGCCGCTTTCGGCCTGTTTTGCGTCCTTGACGGCCGTCAGGCATTTCTTTTTGTAGATATAGTCTGCGAAAAGACCGAAAATCAGACGGGAAATAAAAAGTATCACCATGGCAACAACCGCCAGAATCAAATACTTCCTCGGGGCGGTGGCCATGAGCTGTTCTCCTATTTCATAATAGGAATATGTCTTAAGGGAAGAGTATATCTTCATGAGGGTGTCGTCAAGCAGCGAAAGCATGAGATTGCAAATAACGGTTACGGTGGCGGCAAGGGTTCCGGCCATGTAGCATTTGCGGTAGAAAAACCAATAGGGACCGAGAAGAAAGGCCGCCCAGTTCCAGCTCACCGCACTCTTTCCCGATTTTTTAAGTCCGGCAAATTTGGGAATGTACCTTTGGGTGTTTATGGCTACGGCGCCCGCAAGGCTTTCGGCGCTTTCGCCGTCAATGTCGGCCTTGGGGTCGATTCCTCCCAAAGGATCAAAACGGTTGTAACCGTTAAAGCTGCCCTGACCGAAGGGGTCGAATTTTTGGGTGTCGCTTCCGGAAGCATTGGTGTAGACCGGAGGGAAGATGTATCCGCAGTTTGGGCAGGTGTTGTTTACCGGGGTGACAACATTTTTGCACTGGGGACAGATTCGTCCTATATTTACCCCTCCGTTTTGCTGATTCCCGTAAGGATTCTGTCCGTAAGGGTTTTGTCCCCGATTTCCGAAGGGAGGGGGGAAACCCTGATTTTGACGGGGCTCGGGCTCAGGCTCGGGCTGGGGGTCGACCCGGGGCGGTTCTCTCCACTGGCTTTCGGTGCCGTGAAACTGTTCATAGGCGCAGTGCCCGGTTTGATTATAGCACTCACGGTGATGGGGAGCGCCGCACACCGGACAAACGACAATATCGTCGTCATCCTTGAACTTTACCTTGCAAACGGGACAGCAAAGTCTTGAATACCGGTTATCTATGACAATCACCTCTCAAAGTTTCTTTAAAACTTGTCTTTTTATTCTACTATTAAATTGTGAATTTTTCAATGCTAATATGTGGATTTTTTTAATATATTTGAATAACGATGAAAATCCCGGTCAAAAAATGCCGTTTTTTTCTTTACAAAAGTCCGATAATAATATATAATGAATTGATTGTAAAATAGAAAACAGAGGTATATTTATGCTCCAGTTTGAAGAACAGAAATTAAGACTTTCCGCCGCAAGGCCGGAACTTGACGATCTCGGCGAGGCGCTGGGAATTTCGGCCGCAAAGGATAAAATCGCAGAGCTTGAGGCTCAGTCGGCCGCCGAAGGATTTTGGGACGACCTTGAAAACTCCCAGAAGTTGCTGAAAGAAACAAGCAAGCTTAAAAACAAGGTCTCGGCCTACGAAGAACTGTGCGGTGATTTCGACGACACCCTGACCCTTATTGAAATGGCCGACGAGGAGGGGGACGAAAGTCTGATTTCCGAGGTGACCGAAGGTGTCGACCGGGTGCTTAAAACCATTGAGGACATGAGAATGAGCACCCTTCTTTCGGGGGAATACGATTCCCAAAACGCCATTCTCACCTTCCATGCGGGAGCAGGCGGAACCGAGGCACAGGACTGGGCCGAAATGCTTTTCAGAATGTATAACCACTGGGCCGACGCCCACGGGTTTAAGGCCAAGACTATTGACTATCTCGACGGGGAGGCGGCCGGACTTAAAAGTGCCGTGCTTCTTATAGAGGGCAAAAACGCCTACGGATATATGAAATCGGAGGCCGGAGTTCACCGTCTGGGTTTCCCCCTTCGACAGCAGCGGACGTCGCCAAACATCCTTCGCCTCATTGGAGGTAATGCCTGAAATAGACGACAACATGGATGTGGAAATTAAGGACGAGGACCTTAAGGTCGACACCTACCGTTCTTCGGGAGCCGGAGGTCAGCATATTAACAAGACCGATTCGGCCGTCCGCATAACCCATATTCCAACCGGTATTGTGGTGGCCTGCCAGAACGAGCGCAGTCAGCATCAAAACCGTGAAATGGCCATGAAGATGCTAAAATCAAAGCTCATCGAGATAAAGGAACGGGAGCATCTGGAGAAAATCGAGGACATCAAGGGCGTCCAGAAGGAAATCGGCTGGGGCTCACAGATTCGCTCCTATGTTTTCATGCCCTACACTATGGTCAAGGATCACCGAACCGGCTTTGAAATGGGAAATATAAACGCCGTTATGGACGGAGATTTGGACGGATTTATAAACGCCTACCTTAAGGCGGCCAGCCTCGGAACCCTGGGGCAGAATATTGAATAAACAGCGGGTGGTTTGGTGTTTACCGAAATCGACGGTTTAAAATTAAGATATGACATCGCCGGAGAGGGCGAACCGGTCGTACTGCTTCACGGCTGGGGCTCCTCCCTCGACGCCTTTGTGAATATAAAAAATGTCATTTCAAAAAAATATAAGGTTATCTCTCTTGATTTTCCCGGATTTGGGCAGAGCGACATGCCGAAAAGCGCATGGAATGTGGAGGACTATGCCTCAATTACCCTTGAATTTTTTGACTTTCTCGGCATAAAGGATCCAATTCTTGTGGGACATTCCTTCGGAGGAAGGGTCATAATGAAGCTGTGCGGAACGGGCAGGGTTTCTCCCTCCAAGATAATTCTTCTCGACGCCGCCGGTGTGAAACACAAAAGGAGTTTTAAATCCAAGTGCAAAACGGCGGCATTTAAGGCGGTCAAGAAGGTTTTGACCGTCGGGCTTTGGAAAAAGCCCTGCGAGCCTGTTTTGCAAAAGGCAAGAGCTCGTTTCGGCTCGGCCGACTACAATTCGGCCCCTCCCGTACTGCGGGAAACGCTGGTCAAAGTTGTCAATGAGGATTTGACCGATCTTCTGGAAAATATCACCGCCTCGACCCTTCTTATATACGGCGAAAACGACACCGACACCCCGGTAAGCGACGCACGGATAATTGAAAGCAGGATAAAGGACTCGGGACTCTGCATCATAAAGGAAGCGGGGCACTGGGCTTTTGCGGAAAAACCGGGCGAGGTTTTGGCTATTATAAAAAGCTTTCTTCAGGTGAATTAGTTTTATAACCGAAAGGAAACGACGATGACGGTTTTAAGTTTTTTATCTGCGGCGCTGATTTTGCTGGCCGCCCTTTTTGGGTCGATTAAGGCTTTTCAGATGCTCCAGCAAAATTCATATGTCAATTCCCGATACGGCGAGTGGCTGGGAGAGAAGTTTTGCGGTAAAACCGTTGTATTAAAGGCGGTTTTTCTTGCTTTTTTTTCCGGACTCGGACTGTTTTTGAAAAATGCACAATATGTTTTGACCGCCCTTTCGGCGGTTACGGCCGTGACGGTGTTTTTCAGGTCGCGGCGGGTTCAGAAAAGCGCCGTTAAGCCCCTTGTTTTCACAATGCGGGTAAAGCGCATGATAATCACCGAGAGCATAATTTCGGCGGCGGTCTTTGGGCTTTGTTTTGTACCGGGCGCCGGAATTTACGGACTGATTGCTTCGGGGCTGGTTTTTGTCTTGCGGGAGCTTGTAGTTCCGGCCGTCAATTTTATAAACCGTCCGGTGGAAAAGGCCGTTGCAAAGCATTATATAAGGGACGCCAAAAGAATTTTGCGTCAAAGTCCGAACATTATTACAGTAGGAGTGACCGGCTCCTACGGAAAGACCACCTCCAAGTTTATTCTTGCGAGAATTCTTTCGGAAAAATACACCGTGACCGTTACCCCCGAAAGCTTCAACACCCCCATGGGCGTTGTGCGAACCGTAAGGGAGAGGATGATACCCGGGACAGAGATATTTATTTGCGAGATGGGGGCGAAAAATGTCGGAGATATTAAGGAAATCTGCGACATCGTCAACCCCGACATCGGCATGATAACCTCCGTCGGACCTCAGCACCTCAACACCTTCGGAAGCCTTGAAAACATCGTAAATACAAAATTTGAGCTGGCCGACGCCGTCTGTCAAAGGGGAGGAGAGATGTTCCTTAACGGCGACAACGGGCTTATAAGGGCAAGAGCCGACGGCTATGAAAATTCTCATCTTTACGGTACCGGAGACGGCCTTGAGGTGCGGGCGGAAAACATTACCTGTTCATCCTCCGGCTCGGAATTCGACATTGTCTTTGCCGACGGGAAGATTTCGGTTTCCACAAGGCTGCTTGGCTCCCACAATGTTCAAAATATTACCGGCGCGGCGGCCCTTGCCAGAAGCCTCGGTGTTTCGGACGGGGACATACGCTTTGCCGTTTCCTCTTTAAAGGCCACTCCCCACCGTCTTGAAATGAAATCCTTTGTAAACGGCGCCACCCTTATTGACGACGCCTATAACTCCAACCCCAAGGGCTGTCTTGAGGCGGTCAATGTGCTCTCAAAATTTGAGGGAATGAAAAAGATAATAGTCACTCCCGGGCTTGTGGAGCTTGGGGAAAAGGAGTATGAATGTAACTTCGCCTTGGGCGAGGCGGCCGGAAGGGTTTGCGATGAAATATATCTCGTGGGTCAAAAGCGGTCAAAGCCCATGACCGACGCCCTGGAAAAGCAGGGATACCCCGCCGAGCAGGTGTTTGTGGTTTCCTCCTTTAGGGAGGCCATGGCAAAACTTGCCCCAACCCTTGATAAAAGCTGTGCCGTGCTGTTTGAAAACGATCTTCCCGATAACTATTTAAAATAAAGAGGTTTGACTTATGAAAATGAATTTAGCTGTCTTTTTCGGATGTGCCAGCGTCGAGCACGAGATTTCGGTCATCTCGGCGGTTCAGGCCATGGCCTCCATGAATTCCGAAAAATATAACATCATTCCGGTTTATGTGACAAAAAAGAGGGAAATGTTTACCGGAGAAGCTCTCAAGGACATTGAAGAATATAAAAATCTATCCGCTCTTCTTGAAAAATGCTCTCGGGTGACCTTTTTCCGAGAGGCCGACGGGGTTAGAATGATTCCCGAAAAGCGGGGTGCCTTTAAGCTTAAAAACTCGGTAAACATAGATTTTGCCTTCCCTGTTGTTCACGGTACAAACTGCGAAGACGGTACAATTCAGGGTTTTATCGAAATGCTCGGTATTCCCTATGCCGAGTGTAATGTGGTTTCCTCGGCGGTGGGAATGGACAAAATTCTTTTTAAGGATGTCTGCCGGGCAAAGGGCTTTCCGGTTATTGACGGCTTCGGTTTTACGGCCAGAAGCTTTTCGGAGAACAGGGAAGAGGTGCTGGACAGAATCGAAAAAGAGCTTGGCTATCCGGTCATAATAAAGCCGGCAAACCTCGGCTCCAGTATCGGAATTTCAAAGGCCTCCGACCGGGCGGCTCTTGAGGAAAAAATACTCCTTGCCTGCACCTTTGCACCCCGTATTCTTGCCGAAAAGGCAATCGTAAACATAAGAGAGATAAACTGCTCGGTGGTTGGAGACGGAAATTCCTGCAAGGCGTCGGTTTGTGAGGAACCGGTCATGAGCGACGAGATTTTGTCCTTTTCGGACAAATATGAAAGCAGGTCCTCATCCAAGGGAATGGCCGGGCTTTCGAGAATTATTCCGGCAAAAATTCCCGATGAAAAGACAAGGGAAATTCAGGAAATATCCGAAAAGCTTTTTAAATATCTCGATTGCTGCGGAGTTGTTCGGATTGATTATATTATCGATGAGGGCGACGGCGGAAAGGTTTATATAAACGAGATAAATACCGTTCCCGGCTCCCTTGCCTTCTACCTTTGGAAGGAAAGC
>CABMOR010000046.1 GCA_902388225.1 uncultured Oscillospiraceae bacterium
CGGAGCTGTTGAGGAAGACATACCGACAAATTTATATGTTCCGGCTCCTTCTTCCGGTGAACTGCCTTCTTCTGTGGATTTGAGTAAAGACATGTATTTTCCTCCTATAGGAAATCAACAGGGAGGGTCTTGTGTTGCATGGTCTACGACATATTATCAGTTTACTTATGAGGCCGCTAAATTAAACGGGTGGAATGCAAAAGAGGATTTCGGCAAGGTTGCATCCCCAAAATTTGTCTGGAATTATGTTAACGAAGGCGAGAACAAAGGGGTTTCCGCTGAAAATTGCTATAACATACTAATGAATTACGGTGCTGTTCATTGGTCGGAATTTCCGCAAAATGACTTTCCTCTTGACTTGGGGTGGTATAGCGGAAGCAGTGACGAAGAAACAAGCGAAGTATTACATGAAGCCTTAAAAACAAGAGTTTCATCGTATGTCAACAGGCAATTTGCCGACAAAAACAAAACCGCTTATACTCCGACAATTAAGGGGGTAAATGATTCGGTACTTTATGATATGAAGTCAAAGCTTAATGATAAACATCCGCTGGTTATATATACTCATATCAATTCGTTTTATGTAGATAATATTTCCAACGGAGAGAGGGCGTGCTTATATCAAAACGGTAATGAGGGCTATCACGCAATGACCGTTGTCGGATATAACGATAACGTATATTATGATTTGAATAAAAACGGAAAAATCGAATCCTTTGAATACGGAGCTTTTTTAGTGGCAAATTCGTGGGGTAATAATCGTGATAATGACGGATTTATTTGGGTGATGTATGATGCGCTTAATCGGGTTTCCAATGCGGTTAATTGCAATATGGAAGGTCGTGAACCTGCGTTTGAAAATTATAACTATTTCTTTATAAATGTTCAAAAATATAATTGCGATCTTACTGCACAGGTGTCAATAGAACAGAGCAACAGAGGCGATTTTTCAATTGAAATGGGAAAATCGGAAACCAGAACTGCCTCAAAAACAATTGTCAACAAATTTGAAAATAATTGCGGAGGTTCAATAGGCTTTAACGGAAGGGATAACACGAGGCTTTCGCATATGCTCATGTTTGATTTTACGTCTTTTTATCAGGGCTCAAATATGGATTATTGGTTAAAGATAACAGATAAAAGAGTAGGAAATCAAACCATAGTTAAAAGTATTAAATGGGTTAACTCTCTCGGAAACGTTATCAAAGAGATTGGCCGGCAGGACGCTATTGATAATGCTTCATCGCAGTATGACAGTTCGGCAATAACATCTATTGTTTTGGGCTCGTATTCGCTGAAAGTGGGAAAAACAACAAAGATGAGTCCAAAAATTTCTCCTGCAAATGCATTTAATCGCACCTTAACTTGGAGCAGTAGTGACAGTACTGTTGCTTCGATAAACAGCAATGGGGAGATTACAGGGCATAAACCTGGAAACGTTACAATTACCGCAACGGCAACCGATGGCAGTGGAGTGTCGGTCTCAAAAAATTATACTGTTTCAGATGATTGCGGTAATACAATGGATACAGCTTCAACAATAAACTTTGAATTAAAGAAGAAAGCTTCCATTGAATATATCGGAGATTTGGATTATTTCAAATTCACTCCGAAAACATCTGGGAAATATTACATATTTTCTTTGGGAACCACAGATACGGTTGGAACCGTTCTTAATTCCGACGGAACGACGGTTGCAAACGGTTTTAACAATGATTATAACGGAACAAATTTTTGTGTTTGTGTTGACTTACTTGCCGGAAAAGTATATTATTTAAAGGTCAGGGGTAACGGGAAAGCCACAGGTGAATATACAGTTGGCATAACATACGGGAAAATATATTCTTGGGATGTTCCTGACTTGAACCCGGACGCACGTCATGTAAGAATGACTGCGGAAATGCCATCTTTTTTAAATCAATTGTCGGTTCAGGTTGGCAACACAATTTATTTGTTAGAAAAGCATAACAATTCGACCTTTACAGGAACGATCAAAGGACGAAAATTCAATGTTGCTTTTTCAACATCTCATGACGGCTTGTTGACTTTGTGGCAAATTGATGCCAATCTACCTGCAACACCTTCGGGGCAAACTCAAAACATCATTTTCAAAGGGAGCTGTGACTCAAAAACAGCAATCTCTCCGGTTAGCGCGACTGTATCGGGATTTTTTGCTTATGCCTCTCGCATAAAGACAGGAATTGATCCAAATTCAAATCTATATGTTTTTAAAAACGAAACAATGGCAGAACAAGGGTATGTCATCACAATAAGATCTTGGAATAACGAACTTGTTGACGCAACAACATCGGCCAAAATAGCTACCGGAATGAAAGTGATAAAAGTTGACTCGTCAACAGGTAAGATTGTTGAAATCAGCTATGTTGTTTTGTTTGGCGACGTGACCGGAAACGGTACCGTCGGTGACGGAAAAATAACTGTGACCGATTCGTTGGCCGTTTTGCAGGATGCAGTTAACAAGTCAAAGCTTCCGACGGCAATTGCAGCTATCGCGGCAGATGTTGACCATGACGGTGAAATCACTACTCAAGATTCGCTTATGATTAATCAAGCCTCTACAGATAAAATTACGTTGGATCAGGATTTTCATATAGAATATGTTCCCGACGAATGTTACTATCTTGATCCAATCATATTTTAGATTAGCATTCTTGGCAAAGAAAGGAAAATAATCATGAAAAAGTTTTTGGCTGTTGTGTTGGCTGTTGCTTTGGGCTTATTTTGCCTTCCGGTAGCCGCCGAGGAGCAGGTTTCCTTTGATTATGACAACAGTGTTTTTGTGACTGCCTTTTCGGAAAATCCGAAATCCTTTGACGGGAGTGATTTTCCCGAAATAGAGAACTGCACCGTTTACACTGTTTCGAAGGCTCCGACCGACGGAGGCTACCAATATAAGCTTATTTTAAAGGACAACGGCGGAACAAAGGTGAATCGAAAGCTGATTGCCTCGCTAAAGAGCAACTCCTTTGTTAAAGACGCCGATTTTAACTCGCTTTACACATACCGAGAGGACTTTATCGAGCTTAACAGCAACAAGCTTTATCTTCAGGTGGGGGAAAGCGCCGAGCTTAACATTGTTAAGGCGGAAATTGTGAGAAATCATATACAGAATTTCGGATTGCTTTTTTCGGTGGATACGGAAAAATTCGACCGAGGCTTCAAGACTTCTGATTTTCGGGCGCTTGGCGGAGACAAGCTTTGTCCCGGTGAAGACTGGGGCGTGCTCAATTCGGATCCTGAGCCGCTGGAAGGCGACGAAATATGCGAAAACGGCAAATATTTCGGAACCTTGAAATCAAATAAAATCGAGGATTTGATCGCCATGGCCGACAAGCTGGCCAAAACCGACGGATTTTTGGCGGTTTCGGTTGCCCGAATCGAGCTTCCCTATGCACAGCCGTCGGAAGAATGCTGGACGGCCTCTCCCGACGGAATTATGAGCATTGCTCTTTCGGGCGGAGTTCCGGCCGACATAGGAAACAAGGGTTATACCGCCGCCGTCACCGCCGAAGGTCAGGGAATTGCCACCGTAACGGCGGTTCGCCGTGAAGTCAACGGAGAGGCTTCGAGCGACTGCACGGTTATTGTTTATAAGCCCATGGATGTTTCGGGAGACGACAGAATCGATGTGAACGACGCCTTGCTTGCGCTTCAAAAGACGGTTGACAAAATCGACCTTGACGAACGCGCGTTTGTCGCTGCCGACGCCGACAAGACCGGCCAAATAACCGTTTCGGACGCTTTGACGATTTTGCAAGCCGCCGTGGGTGTGTAACAAACGAAAGAGCGGGAGAGTATTGGATTCGGCTCGGAGTTTGACTTTTCAAATGCCTGACAAAACCTTCGATATTTTAATTGTTATAATTTATTGACTTTTTAGTTTTTTTGGTTATAATGAATGTAAGAGATAATCAAACGGAGGTATTGTTATGATAGAGAAAAGACTTTTTTGGGGAATTGCTTTTGCTACTGCTATTATCGCCGTTGCCGGTGGAGTTGCTTATTTTGTGACAAAGTTCTGCCGCGAACGCCGCGAGGATGATTTCGACGATTTCTTCGACTGTGATTGCTGCGACGATGACTGTTGCTATTGCGACGACTGTACTGATGAGGCCGAGGAGTCTTGCGAAGAAACTGCCGAGCAGGCTGAGGCTGCTGATAACACTCAGGCCGAGGAATAATCCCTGTTTTTTCAAAACAGACCCGACATTTCGAGTATTTCGTTTGTCGGGTCTTTTATTTTGCAATTTTAATTGTAAACCTTACACTTTCCAATGCAAAAATGATTGACTTTACATTCTTTTGTGTGTATAATAACCACGTGTCCACTGTGCTGTTCGAGAGTAGAGAAAAGGCGGGCTAAAAGGCCCCTGCCCCGTGAGATTTGGGTGGCGTCCTTTTCTCGGGAGACAGCGGATCTTGATAGGAGGAAAGAAAATGAAATCCAAAGTAATTTCAAAGATTATTGGGTTGTTTCTTGCGGTAAGCGTATCGGTTTCGGTATTTCCCATGACCTTCGCTTCCTGCGACGATACAACCGGCACCCAAGACGATCCCAATCCTAAAAGTTATCGGGTTATGGACTTGAATTACACAAGTCCTACAAATGCCGATGACTTTAAGGTAAACGCCGGATTCGGAGCGAGAATAGATTATATGTCCCTGGGAGACCAGGCCTTCCGTTCGACCAATGGTTTTTCGGTCAAGCCCAAGGCGGGAACGGCGGGAGAAAAGTGTGACTTTTCGCTGGATCTTACAAAAATTGACGGGGCAGTCACATATTTTAATGCCGTGGTCGGTGTGGACGATCTCGGTCCCATGTGGAGGCTGGACGGTCTGGGCGGATCGGCACAGTTCTTTGTGATTGCCGACGACCGCGTATTGGCTCATTCGGAAATTATGTACCCCGGCGATATGCAGTCGCTTTCCTGCGACATCCCCGAGGGAACCGAAACACTTGTTCTTCGCTCGTCCAATGCCGACGGCAATAACTACATGGACTACTGTGACTGGGCCGAGCCCACTCTCTACACCTCCCGTTTTGCGGCAGGTCAGGCGACCCAATCGGTTTATTCCGAGGACAACGACTTCGGAAACAAAACCGTGTCGGCTGTCGGAGAAATCGGAGTGCGTTTCTCCGCCAAGGAGAGCTTTTCCTCCATTACATTTAATACAATAGTTGCGTCGGAAAAGGTCGAATGCAACATCTATAAATTCACCTATTCCTATGATCGTTCGGTTCAGAACGGCACCCTTACAAATATCACGGCCAAGAAAAATGCCGACAACACCGTGGTATTTCCCATGAACACTCCCCTTGACGCGGGCGAATATCTCGTGATTTTAAGCGGAGTGACCAAGATTAAGGCCAACGAGTCCCAGTACGGGGTGGTTTACCTCGACGGAGCAGCCTCCCGCGGACTCTTGAACATGTCGGTAACCTTTGTGGAGCCTGCAGAAAGCTATTTTAACGTCGCAACCGAGGAACCGGCTGTGACCTATATGGGAAGCTCAACCGCCAAGGAGAAGGCGCGAGCAAGGAAAACATACGACAGATATTTTTCCGACCTTGCCGATTTCCCCTCCAGCGTTAAAATCGGCGACGATTTCTATAACGGCTTCCCCGCTCCCGATTTTACAGAGGTGAGCAGAGAGAAGACCATCGATGAACAGAAGCAGAGCGAGACTGTGGATGTCACTCTTACCCACAAGAGCGGACTTCAGTTTGTTCTCAATACCGTGTTTTATCCCGAGCACGCCGCCTTTGAATGGACGGTATATGTGACCAACACCGGCAGCAGCAATTCTCCGATTATTTCCCAGTTCTACGGTTGCCGAAACTTTGAGTTTGATGGAGAAAACCCCATCATTGTGGGCAACTACGGAGAAGATTACGATGTCTGCGCTCCCTATACCACCCGTGTGACCGAGCTTTCGGAGGGAAGTAATGTCTCCTTTGCTCCGAGCCACGGCCGTTCCACCGACGGTGGATTCCCCTACTATAACTTTGAGTACGGAAACAAGGGAGCTCTCATTGCCGTAGGCTGGTCCTCCACATGGGAGACCAACTTCACCTACAGTGACGGTATCACCGATTTCTATGCAAAACAGAGAACCTTCAATTCCTATCTTGAGCCGGGCGAGGTGGCGAGAACACCTCTGACCGCCATGGTGCTTTATGACGGAAGAGACCGCCAGCGTGCTCAAAACCTTTGGAGAGACTGGTTTATTGACTGCAACATGAACCGTGACGACGGCGAGACCCTGACCGATCCCTTTGTGGCCGGAGTTTCCTCCCGTCAGAATACCGAGATGATAAATGCCACCGAGCAGAATCAGATCAATTACATTAACAAATACAAGGATATGGGAATCAACATAAGCGTCTGGTGGATGGACGCAGGTTGGTATCCCTGCGACGGAGATTGGGTAAGCACGGGTAACTGGACCCCCGACACATCCCGTTTCCCCACCGGCTTTGCCGATGTTTCAGCGGCGGCCAATTCAAGAGGAGTTAAGACCCTTCTTTGGTTCGAACCCGAGCGTGTAGGACTCTCAAAACAGGCCCTCACCGAGCTTAACAAAACCGGAGACACTGCTATAAAGCCCGAATGGCTTATCGGTTACGGTGAACCTAACGAACAGGTTTTCCTTAACCAGCCCTCAAAATACGCCCAATTTGACATGGGGAATTCCGAGGCTCTTGACTGGCTCAAAAACAGAATCAAGACCATTCTCGAAGAGGGCGGAATTTCTATCTACCGTGAAGACTGCAATATCGAGCAGATGGCCAGAAACTATGAGACCTTGGCGCTTATGTATCCCGACCGTGCCGGTATATATGAAAACAAGTGCGTGCAGGGACATTATGATTTGTGGGATTTCCTTATCAACCTTGACAGCATCGAGCTTCTCGATTCCTGTGCATCCGGCGGACACCGTCTGGATGTTGAGTCGGTGAGATATGCCGTTGCTCTTCATCCCTGTGATTACTGCTATGACGATATGCGCGCCAAGCAGGTGGCCAACTATAACCTCTGCTCTTGGATTCCTTTTGCCGGAGCAAACACCGCCAACGACAATGTCGTGGACGAGTACACCATTCGCTCGGCCTTCCGTCAGGCTCTTATTCTTCAGTATCCTGCCCTTTCTATGAACGACGCGTCCTTTGAAAGACTCAAGGGCTTTGTTGATGACTGGGAGTCTGTCAGCGGGTATTATTATGACGATATTTATCAGCTGACTCAGGAAAGCTATTCTCCCAACGCCTGGTATGCCTACAGCTATGTAAATTCCCAGAGCAGCAAAGGCTTTGCCATGATTTACAACCGAAACGGCGAGGGAGCCACCCTGACCGACAGCATAAAGCTCAAAGGCCTTAATGCCGGTACCACCTATAAAATCACATTTGCCGATTCTTCCGAGACCTATACCATGACTGGCACCGAGCTTATGTATAAGGGTGTTACTGTCAAGATGGAAAAGCTTAACGATAGCGAAATTATGTATTTTGAGCCTGTAGAAGCCGAAGTCCGCGACGAGGCCAACCTTGATGCAATGATTGCCAAGGCCGAGGGAACTAAGCTCAACATTTATTCCCAGGCCACCACCTTCGCAGTATATCAGGCGCTTTATCAGGCCAAGGCCGTTAAGGAGCTTGGAGAGGATGCTACCGATGCTCAGGTCAACATGGCCGCCTCCAACCTTAAGAAGGCAATAAGCGGACTTAAACCCGCTTCGGTTTCCACCTCCAAGGAACAGCTTGTCTTGGGACTTGAGACCATAATTGATTCCATTGGAAGCGTAACGGCCGAAAATTATGAGCTTAAGAACATTCTCATAACCTATGCCGAAAAGGTCAAGGAAGCAATGGTGAATAAATTCAGCGATGCCGTCGCTTCAAACGACAGTCTGCTTTTGGCGGCGAGAGATTCGTATAATGCCTTTGCCGAAGGCGGTGTTGTATACGGTGATTTGGACGGCTCGGGCGATGTGACCGTTAACGATGCGCTGTTAACCCTTCAGGGAGCTGTAGGAAAGATTCAGCTTACCGAGCAGCAGACCAAGGCCGCCGATGTCGACGGAACTCTGGGAGTGACCGTTTCCGATGCATTGCTTATTC
>CABMOR010000047.1 GCA_902388225.1 uncultured Oscillospiraceae bacterium
ATAAACAGGAATTCCTTGATATGTTCAACGCCGGCCTTAAGAACATTAAGGAAAACGGCAAATATGACGAGATAATCAATAAATATCTCGGCTAAACTTCTGCTAAAGCGCGCTTTTTGTAAGATTTTGCGCGTGGAGACGGAATACCGGTTTTTCGGTATTCCGTTTCTATTCTGAAAGGAGCTCTGTCAGTGTCAGTTATAATTACCCAATATGGAGAACTGCTGTTGAGGGCGATGGGACAAACCCTTCTGCTTGCTCTTTGCGGTCTGTTCTTCGCCTGTATTATCGGACTTGTGTTCGGTATGATGAGCGTGCTCAAAAGCAAGGTGTGCAGAGCTATCGCGCAGATTTTTGTAGACATCGTTCGAGGCGTGCCTATGATAGTTTTGGCGTTTTTCGTGTTTTTCGGAGTGCCTTATTTCTTTAAAAATTTTCTGGGAAGCAACGTCACCCTTTCGGCCCTGACCGCCGGAACTATATGCCTTGCGCTCAACTGCGGAGCATACATGGCCGAGATTATTCGCGCCGGAATTCAGTCGGTCGATAAGGGTCAGATGGAGGCGGCAAGAAGCCTCGGACTTACATACTGGAAATCCATGAGAAAGGTCGTTCTTCCGCAGGCCATAAGAACAATGATTCCAAGCATTATCAATCAGTTTATAATTACCCTTAAGGACACCTCCATTCTTTCGGTCATTGGATTTCCCGAACTTGTCAACAGCGCCAAAAACGTTGTGGCCATTACATTTAAGTCTTTTGAAACATGGCTTATCGTGGGCATAATGTACCTTATTATCATTACCGCCCTGTCAAAGCTTGCCAAGGTTCTCGAAAGGAGGCTTAACCGTGGCCGTCAATAAAAACAATGTAAAAATCCATGTGGAGCATTTGGAAAAGACCTTTGGTAAAGTTGAGGTCTTAAAGGACATCTCCAACGATATATACGAAGGGGAGGTTGTGGTGGTTATAGGACCTTCCGGATCGGGAAAATCCACCTTTCTGCGTTGTCTAAACCGCCTTGAGGACCCCACCGGCGGCACCATTGTTGTGGACGGATACGACATCTCCGACAAAAAGGTTAATATAAATAAGGTTCGTGAGAACATCGGCATGGTGTTCCAGCATTTTAATCTTTTTAACAACCTTAATGTGCTTCAAAATTTAATGCTCGCTCCGGTGGATGTCAAAAAGATGACCAAGGAAGAAGCTAAGGACCGTGCCCTTAAAATGCTTGAGAGAGTGGGTCTTTCGGACAAGGTTGATGTCTTCCCGTCCCAGCTTTCGGGCGGTCAGAAACAGCGTGTGGCCATTGCCCGGGCTCTTTGCATGAATCCCGATATAATGCTTTTTGACGAGCCTACCTCGGCTCTCGACCCCGAAATGGTGGGAGAGGTGCTTCAGGTTATGAAAAAGCTTGCCTCCGAGGGTATGACCATGGTGGTGGTTACGCATGAAATGGGCTTTGCCAAGGATGTGGCCGACCGGGTGATATTTATGTCCGACGGTTATATCGTTGAGGAGGGTACTCCCGAGCAGGTTTTTATGAACCCGCAAAACCAACGAACCAAGGATTTTTTAAGCTGTGTGCTTGACCTTTCGGCTCCCGAGGAGCTTTAATATTATTTTTAAAACGACAAAAGGAGCCTTTACAGGCTCCTTTTCGATTGCTTTTTCGGGTTATTCAAACATGGAAACAATTTGTTCCTTTGACCGGCCGCCCACCGAGGTGTTTACCACCTTGCCGTTTTTAAATACCATGAGGGTGGGAATGCTTTCCACCCCAAAGCTCAAGGCAAGCCTCTGGGCGTCGTCAACATTTATTTTGCAGACCTTAACCTTGTCGGAATATTCCTCGGCAATTTCGGCAATTGTGGGAGCCAGCATCATGCAGGGTCCGCACCAGCTTGCCCAAAAATCCACCAGCACGGGTTTTTGGCTGTTTAAAACTTCGGTTTCAAAATTTTTTTCGGTTACATTTATTTCGGCCATTTTAAAAATCTCCTTCTCAGTCTTTTGATTTATAATAGAGCATACAGTGGCAAAAGCCTTCAAAGTTTTTGTCCTTTATTTGCTCTCGGAATTCCTTACACATACATTTCCAGTCATCGGTCCGGGCTGTCCGGCAGGGACAATATCCGCCGGTCCTTTTGAGACCCTCCTTAATCACCCTGACAACTTCCTTGTCGGGGTTGAGCTTTACCGCCATGGCTATGCCTCCTTCAAATTTATTATAACGCCTTTATGTCAAAAAAACAATGTTTTATCCGAAAAAATTTTCGGTCATCTCAAGTCCGCATCCTCCCGCCGTTTTAAAGGCCAGGGAAACAAGGTCACAGGCGCGGCATTCTATGTCGAAAATCTCTTTTGCCGAGGGGGAAATATCAGGAATTTCAGCGGCTTTTGTCACAAGCGGCAAGGACGAGATATTTTTAGCCTCCTTAAGGGCTTTTTGTCCGGTTTGGTTAAAGGCCAGAACCCGAATATACCGGGGGGAAAGACGGGACATCTCTCGGGTAATGCCCAAAGCGGAGCACATGAGAATCCGGCGGATTCTCGCAAATGTGTATCTTTTGCCCGAGCAGAACGAAACAATCTCCTCAAAGGAACCAAAGCGCCTTATAGCCTTGAAAATAAGATTTTCCATTCCCTCGGACACTCCGCTTGTCAGCCCTATTTCCTCGGCCGAAAGCCGTCTCAGGGCAAAAAGAACCGCCTTTTCAATTTCTTTAAATTCTAAAGGAGCCCGACCTATGCTTTGCTCCTTCAAAAGCAGATCGAAACATTCCTTTGGCATAAATTTTTGTGCCTCTTTAAAATCTTCGGACAGCATTTCCCTAAGCTTTGTGGCCGAACAGAAATTTCCGTATACCTCACCGGAATTGTGCTCGGCTCCAACTCTCCTAATGGCCATAGGACGAATCTTTGAATTTGTTTTTTTAAGAGCAGAAATGTATTCCAAAGCCAAAATATTGTTGGGTTTTGATATTGCTTGAGAAAAATCCGGCTTTTCCAGCCTTTCAAGCGCCTTTTGACGGGCGGAGGAAAGAGAAAGTCCGTTTTTCAAATCGGCCTTTATGCCGTCGTCATTGTCAAGGGTTTTTAAAAAATTTGCAAGCTCAAAAAGCCTTTCCGGTTGCTGTTCTTCACAGCCGAAGGCCAGAAAGTCCACATTTCCCAGAGCATTGAGGATTTCCACTCCGCCTCTTGCAAAATCGGGAGCGGGAGAAAGGGTGTAACAAAGGGGAAGCTCCAGCACAAGGTCGGCTCCGCCGGCTATGGCAGCTCGTGCCTTGGTCATTTTTGTACAGACCGAGAGCTCGCCTCTTTGGGAAAAAAGACCGCCGCACACGGCAACCACACAGTCGGCGCCAAGCTCCCGAGCTTTTGTTATTTGATAGGCGTGACCGTTATGAAAAGGATTGTATTCAGCAATAATTCCGGTAATTTTCATTTTTTTAGTCCTATTCACTTGAAATTTGGAAAGTATTGTTTTATAATAAATCGGTAAGTCAATTCTACATTATTATGTCTGTAATTTCAAGTAAAACAGCAAAAAGGAGAAAATCTATGAAAGTTCTTGTTGTCAACGCAGGAAGCTCGTCCCTGAAATATCAGCTTTTTGACATGACCGATGAAAGCGTCCTTGCAAAGGGTATTGCCGAGCGTATCGGTATCGGCGGTATAATCAGCGGAAAGACTCATGACGGCCGTTCCTACAAATATGAAATTGAAATGAAGGATCACATTGCCGCCTTCAACGAGGTTCAGAAAAATCTCGTATCCGGGGAATGTGCCGTTATTAAAGACATGTCCGAGATTTCGGCTGTGGGTCACCGCATAGTTCAGGGCGGAGCGCTGTTTGACAAGTCGGTGCTTGTGGATGAGAAGGTTATGGAGGGCATTGAAAGCCTTATTGATCTTGCCCCCTTGCATAACGCCGCCCACCTTATGGGCATTCGCGCCTGCCGAGAGGTTCTTGGAACCGATGTTCCCGAGGTTGTTGTTTTCGACAACTGCTTCCACCTCACCATGCCTCCCGAGGCCTATATGTTTGCCGTTCCTTATGAGTATTATGAGAAGTACAAGATTCGCCGCTACGGCTTTCACGGAACATCCCACCGCTATGTTTCCGAGCGTTACAGCGAGCTGACCGGAAAGAGCCTTCAGGGTCTTAAGCTTATCACCTGCCATTTGGGTAACGGCTCCTCCATTACCGCCATTAAGGACGGCAAGGTTATTGACACCAGCATGGGTCTGACCCCGCTGGACGGTTTTATGATGAGCACCAGAAGCGGAAGTCTCGATCCTTCGGTTGTTACCTTTATGGCCGAAAAGGAGAATATTTCACCCAAGGAGATGTCAAATCTGCTTAACAAAAAGTCGGGTGTTCTCGGCATTTCCGGCAAATACAGCGACGACCGTGACCTGACCAAGGCCTGCGCCGAGGGCGACGAGAGAGCCATTCTTGCCAGAGATATGCAGTTCTATCAAATCAGAAAGTGCATCGGAAGCTATATTGCCGCCCTTGACGGTATCGACGCTATTGTCTTTACCGGCGGTATCGGTGAAAATGCTCCCCATCTGAGAGAAAATGTACTCACCCACATGAATTACTACGGTGTCAAGATTGATGTTCCCTTTAACGCCACCGTGTGGCACGGCATGGAAGAACAGATTTCCACACCCGATTCCAAGGTTGATGTTTGGGTAATCCCCACCAACGAGGAGCTTGTTATCGCAAGAGACACCAAGAAGATCGTGGACGAGTTATAATATTTAGGAGAAGAAATATGTTAGGCTTCCTTATAAATCCTGTGACAGGAGACAGCGGTATCAATCCGGTCGTAATTGTTGCGGCCATTGTGGCAGTGCTGTTGGTGGTTTTTCTTCTTGTTTGGCCAAAGCTGTCCAAAAAGGATAAGGACGATGTTAATTCGGACGCCGTTCTTGCCGAAAACGAGGACTCCTGCGAGATCAACCGCCAAAAAAATCCTGAGAATCAGTCGGAAAACGGCGACGGATCCGGAAAATAAGTAAAAACAAAAACCCAGGGTAACGGTAATAATCCGAACCGCGGCTTATCGTGGCAGATATTGCCCTTACTCTTCGTTAAAATACTCGTTAATCCGAAAGCAAAGCAACAGCGAAAGCGACAAATATCGCTTTAATACTGCGTTTTTGACGGGTCCGGATTATTACCGTTACCTTACCTTTGACTCGGTGGTTAAGAGAAAGTTTTGCTTATAAAGCATTAAAGAAAATGGTGTAATCCCATAAAGCGGGATTACGCCGTTTCTTTTATTGAGAAAGCTTTTATCCTGCTTGTTAAAGCGTAGTCACAACCTCCGGCTAAGCCGGAGGCTTGAGTAAGCCCTAGAAGGGCATTTTACAGGCCACACCCCTAAAGGGGCTCCGAAAGGTTCTGCCACCCGCATTACTTTCTCGGGCAACCCCTAAAGGGGTGTTTTATTTAGCCTACTTTGTCTTACTACCCGTAAACGGGTCTATGTATTCTTGAATACTCATCTGGTCTGCCATTTCATCTTCTTGCAACTGATTTCTTATGTATTCCGCTATCTGTTTTTTGTTGCGTCCTACGGTATCTACATAGTATCCTCTTGCCCAAAAATGACGGTTTCCATATTTATACTTCAAATTTGCGTGTCTGTCAAAAATCATTAGGCTGCTCTTCCCTTTTAGAAAACCCATTATTTGTGCTACGCTATATTTGGGCGGTATTTCTATGAGCATGTGTATATGGTCGGGGCATGCCTCGGCTTCTATTATATTTACACCCTTTTGTTCACATAATTTTCTTAGTATTTTTCCTATATCTGTTTTTATCTCTTTATATATTGCTTGTCTTCTATTTTTGGGCGCAAATACAATATGGTATTGACATCTCCACTTGGTATGTTCTAAACTATTTATGTCCTTCTCTTTCATGGATAGGACCTCCTTGGTATATTTTGTTGGGTTGGCGAACCTCAACTTCAATATACCAAGGAGTTTTTATTATGTCCATAGCTAAAGCCTTTTTGCCCACTGGCAGAGCCAGTGGTTGTCATACGAAATCAAAGACAGCCTGTGTTTGGCACAGACTGTCTTTTTTCCTTGATTTTACAAATGTCTCAGACCGCCTTATCCGATTACACCTTCGTTTTCAAAAACCGAAAACCGGGTTTTGTCCATACGGTACTCAGCCTTGTCAATAACACATTCAGCCACATTCGAACAATGATCAGACGCACGCTCCAGGTCGGTTATTATATCGGACATCACAAATCCCGATTCGACACTGCAGTTTTTCTTTTGCATACGGAGAATGTGGCGGGTTCGTATATCCTCTTTGAGTCTGTCCACCGTCTGCTCCAGCGGTTCGACCTCCTCGGCCTTAAGGGCATCGTCCTTTTCAAAGGCCGACAGTGTCAGCTTCAAAACCTCTTTGACAGCGTCGCTTATGGCTTTCAAATCGCCTTTGGCTTCGGGAGAAAATACAAGACCTTTTTCCTCCATTTCCTCGGCCGATTCCAGCACATTAACGGCATGGTCACCTATGCGTTCAAAATCTCCGATAATTTTAAGCAGCATGGTGGCTTCCTCACTGTCGGAATCGGACAGATCCTTAGATGAGAGCTTGATAAGATAGGTTCCGCAAACATCCTCATAATTATCGGTTTTTTGCTCATAATCCCGAATTTTTTTTGCCAGCGTCGGTGTTAATTTTTCCAGGGCTTCAAGAGCAAAGCACAGTGCCTCCACTGCCTTTTTCCCCATTTCGACCGCCACCCTTCTGCACTGTTCAAGGGCAAGGGTGGGAGTGGCAAGCAGACGCTCATCCAGCATTTGCTCATGCTCCGGTGTGTGGTCGTCGTGTATAACCTTCAAAGCAAGCCTCTCGAGCAGCGAAGCCATGGGCATGAGCAGTATGACGCAAAGCAGATTAAAGACCGAATGTGCCACGGCGATGCCGACAGGAGAAGCCGACTCGGCAAGAACAGCGGGAGAAAATACCGACTTTACAGCGGCAAAAACCGACATCCACACAAGCGTTCCTATAACATTAAAGGAAAGATGAACAAATGCGGCTCTCTTGGCGTTTTTGTTGGCTCCCACAGAAGAAAGAATGGCTGTAATACAGGTGCCGATGTTCTGTCCCATAACAATGGGAATGGCGGCGGCATAGCTTATCTGTCCGGTCATGGCAAGAGCCTGTAAAATTCCCACCGAGGCCGATGAGGACTGGATAACCGCTGTGAGAAATGCGCCGGCAAGCACACCTAAAACGGGATTTGAAAAGGTCACAAAAAGCTGTCCGAATGCCGGCACCTGAGCAAGCCCCGAAACGGCTGAACTCATGGTCTCCATGCCGAACATGAGGGTGGCAAATCCAAGAAGTATTGTTCCGGTGTCCTTCTTTTTTTCACTTTTGGTGAACATATAAAAAACAATTCCCACAAGAGCTAAAATCGGGGTAAACGATGAAGGCTTAAAAAGGCGTACAAAGGGGTTGTCGCTGCTTATACCTCCCAAGGAGAGTATCCAGCTTGTGACCGTGGTTCCCACATTGGCGCCCATTATAACATTTATGGCCTGTTTTAAGGTCATGAGTCCTGAGTTAACAAATCCCACCACCATGACGGTTGTGGCCGACGAACTTTGAATTATGGAGGTCACGCCGCAGCCGGTTAAAAATCCTGCGCCCTTTCCGGTGGTCATCTTCCCGAGAATTGTGCGAAGACTCCCACCTGCACGTTTTTCAAGGGCCTGTCCCATGATATTCATTCCGAAAAGGAAGAGGCAAAGACCCCCAATCATGGTCAGCACGTCGAAAATATCCATATTTTTTCCTCCTGTTTAACATATCAGGGTACAAATCTCCGCTTAAATTCCAAAGGCTTTTTCCGTTTGGAAAAGCAGATAATTTGCCTTTTTCTTTTCTTTACAATTTAAAGTTTATCAGGAGTTTGCAAAATCGGTTATCTTACTTTTGTAAAATCGGTGTAAAGAGCTTTGAAAAGTCACAGTGGCAAGAGGAAAATCATTC
>CABMOR010000048.1 GCA_902388225.1 uncultured Oscillospiraceae bacterium
CGGCATACCAGAAGGCTCAAACCTTTCGGGCGGCCGAAAACGCTTACCCCGAGGACCGTTCTCCAAAGCTTGTAAAAACCGAGTATGAGACCCAAAGTACGGTTGTTGCCGACATGAATGTGGCCGATTTCGGGGCGGTGGGAGACGGCATGACCGATTGCACGGTTGCCTTTGCCGGCGCCATTGACCAGCTTTCGAGAAGAGGCG
Source organism: uncultured Oscillospiraceae bacterium (assembly GCA_902388225.1). Lineage (GTDB taxonomy): Bacteria > Bacillota > Clostridia > Oscillospirales > Acutalibacteraceae > UMGS1484. The sequence goes on from CABMOR010000048.1 coordinate 208, forward strand.
GGACGGTTTTTGTCCCCAAGGGAAGATATGTTCTTTCGGAGGGACTTGATTTGCCCACAGGGGTTTCCCTTACGGGAGAAACCGATAAGGACGGCGCTCCCGCATCGGTGCTTCTCATATACTCAGGCAAGGGGGACGAGGGCGCCAAAAGCGCCGTGGTTATGGGCTTCCAAAGCGCCCTTAAAAACATAGCCTTTTACTATCCCGAACAGGAATTTTCGGGCGGCGCCCCCATTCCTTATCCCTACACCGTAACCCAAAACGGAAGCGAGGGTATACTGCTGGAAAATGTGCACTTTATAAACTCCTACAGGGCGGTAAATCTTGCCTTTGGAGAAAACAACTCCCTCCAGACCCTCAGAAAGGTGTGCGGAACCCCCCTCATGACCGGAATATCTCTCGACGGAAGCCTTGATATCGGGCGGTTTGAGGGCATAGACTTTTCCTATAAATACTGGGAGGAGTTTGACGGCGATAAAAAGCCCGACCAAAAACTGCTTCGTACCTGGCTTTTGAGAAATGCCGTGGGTTTTGAGGTGGGAATGGTCGACTGGACCTATTTTTCGGGGTTTAACATTGAAGGATATAACATCGGCCTTAAATTTTGCTCCTCTTCAAAAGGCACCGCCAACGGACACCTTTACGGTTCAAGCATTACCGACTGCTACTATGCCGTATATATAAACAACTCAAAATGGCTGAACTTTACCGACTGTACCCTTACGGCATACGGAAACCAAGGGGCGGCGGCCGTATATCTTGACAAGGGAGGAAGCACCACCCTTTCCCTTGTAAACTGCAGTGTGGAAAGCTGCGGAAAAAATGCCGTTTACGACGCCGGATTTAACGCCCTCACAACCCAGGGGGGCGAATCTGCTCAAACGGAGGCTCCCCATATGTCACAAATTCCGAAATGCACACATTTGTGGATACCGAATTATTCGGGGACCAAACGCAGTATAAGGTGACTGAAAATACCCTTAAGCTTTGCGAAACCTCGGTTGACCTTGACAGGAAAATGAACCAAAAGCCGGCCGGCGAGGGATTTGTTAATCTGAATGACAGCGTTTCTCAGCGGAAGGACATAAGCACGGCTCTTCAAGAGGCCATAGATTCCCTTAAAGATACGGGCGGAACGGTGTATATTCCGGGAGGATACTATTTTATGTCCTCTCCCGTGACGGTTTATGAAGGTGTTGAAATTCGGGGATGCGAGGACATTCCCAACTATTTCCCCAAGACCGTGATATATACCGATTTCGGCCGTGACGACGGGGAGGGGCAGGCGCTCTTTACCCTTAAAAGCCGTTCGGGAATGAGGGGAATCGGCGTTCATTATTACAAACAGTCCACCGACGACATAAGGCCCTATTCCTTTACGGTAAGGGGAGAGGGAAGCGATATTTATGTCATAAACACCGCCCTTATAAATTCCTATAACGGCATTGATTTTGCCGCAAACAGATGCGATCGGCATTATGTCGAATATGTGTGGGGAACCCCACTTTACCGCGGCATAACCGTCGGAGCGGGAAGCACCGACGGGGTTATCCGGGACGTGCATTACACCCCCAACGCCTGGTACACCGCAAGGGACAGCCTTGAGGGCAAGGGACATTCGGATTTTAATACCCGTCTTGAGTATATCAAGGCTAACAGTCAGCCTTTTGTTATAGGAGAATCGGTCAACGAGTTACTTTTCCACAATTTTGTCTACGGCGCATACAGAGGACTGACCCTGCTCGACGGGGCGAAAAATGCTGTCGCCTTGGGACACGGGGTGGACTGCGGAAACATCGCCGTTTATGCCGAGGGGGACGGCGAAATTGCCCTCATTGATCCCCAGCTTGTCAATCTTCCGGGGGTCGACCGAAACTATATTTTCACCTCAGAAAGCTTTTCCGGAAGTGTCACGGCCGTCAATGCCGCCTGCTGGGGAGACCCTCTTGTCTCCTTTAGAAAAACGGGCGTTGGAAGCCTGAAAATTTTCGGCGGAAGCATAGACGCAGCAGGAAAAGCTCTGTTTGAATGTAACGGCGGAGAGGTCTATGCTTCGGGTCTTTTTAACCGGTCGGAAAGCACCCCCTACGATTTCATTCTCGGCAAAAATTCCGGACAGGTTACTTCGGTGGGGAATATGTTTGTATCAGGGCTTAAATACCGCCTTGAAGCACCGGAAGGGTTATTTAAAATTATAAAGTAGGTTTTATTATGAGCTTTCAAAAGTACATGGGACAGGTAATTGAAAATCAGGTTTCGGACGAATTCTTTTTTACAGAGGTTATTGACTGCGATAAATTCGACGCTCTGAAGGGAGCCGACTCAATGGCAAGGTCGGGGGATATTCAGGGGGCGCTTGAAAGGTTTGAAGGCTTCATACGCTCCTTTCTCGACCCCCATATGTTTGACGACCTGGAGGTTGGAGTCGGAGGGGTGGACTGTATAAACACCGACACCCCCATCGAGGCGGCCGACAGGGCTCTCAGGCACGATTTTGTGTCCTGCGGCGTGGAGCATCAGTTTGACAGCGAGACGGTCGACTGGCTGCACAATCCCACCCCCGACAGCTATCGGGAATTCACCTGGCAGTTTCAGCGGCATCACGAGTTTTTTTATCTTATGAACGCCTACCGGGTGACGGGAGACGAAAAGTATGCAAGGGGCTTTAAGGAGCTTATAATGAGCTGGATAATGCAGGCTTCTCCCGCTCCTCTGGATGTAACCGGCGGTGAGACCGATTTCTGGCGGACCATTGAATGCGGTATTCGAATGCTGGGAAGCTGGCCGGTTTCCATATGCACCTTTTCCTCCTCATTAAGCCTTGACGGACGGGACTGGGTGAATATCTTTAAGTGCGTCTACGAACACGCCCTGAGGCTCGAAAAACAGTTCACAACCTCCAACTGGCTCATTATGGAAATGAACGGACTGGTCCACATCGGCCTTCTTTTTCCCTTTTTCAAAAGGGCGAAGGATTGGGAAAATTTTGCCATGGACAAGCTGTTTGAACAGCTTGACGCCCAGATTTTTGCCGACGGATTTCAGCAGGAGCTGACCACCAACTATCATCAGGTGGTGGTAAACAATTATGAGGATGTGCTCCTTATCTATAAAAAGACCGGTAAACAGCCTAAAAAGGAGATGCTTGCCGCCCTTGAAAGCATGTATAATGTCTATCCCCACATTGTCAAGCCCGACCTTAATGTTCCAAATTTAAACGACGGCGCCGACTTTAACACCTCCTTAACCCTTGCCAGAGCCACCGACTTCTTCCCCCAAAGAGAGGATTTTCTCTACCTGAAAACCGGTCGAAAGGAGGGAAAGGAGCCGGAGATTCTTTCAAATATTCTGCCCTATTCGGGATATGTCACCTTCCGAAGCGACTGGAGTAAAGACGCCTTTTGGTGTTTGTTCAATGCCGCCCGATTCGGCTTCGGTCATCAGCACGAGGACAAGCTTGAGGTACTTATACATGCCTACGGCGAATATCTTCTTCCCGAGGCGGGACGCGCCGCCTATGACGGGTCAAAGCTCTTTAACTATTCTCTGCTCACAAACGGTCACAATACCGTCATGACCGACGGCCTTTCCCAGCGCTGCCGAGACCACAGCAGGTGGGACCCGGCCGTGCTAAATACCCCGGCCGATGTATATTTTAATTCTCAGGATTATTTTGACTGTGCCGAGGCCTGCTATGACCAAAATTACGGGGAGCAAAATGTTAAGGTCAAACACAACCGCCGGGTCATATGGCTTAAAAATCCCGAAGGCACAAATCCCCTGGTGGTGACGGTGGACAGAATGTATAATCTGGAGGATTATTTGCATAAATACACCGCCATATGGCATTTTGCCGACGGGGATTATAATTTTTCCGACAGGGAATTCTCGGTAAAGACCCAAAGCGGCGTGGGTATAAAGATGATACACACCCTCGACAGCACGCAGGTCTACCGTGCAGACGGCGACCGCTTACAGGGATTTCGGTGTAACGAGGTGCCGGGTAAATTCTGGCCTCTGCCCACAGCCGAATGTGAAATTTCGGGCGGGGACGTGAGATTTGTGACCGTCTTTGAGCCCTCAAGCAACGGGGAATATAACATTTCCTCGGTTGAGGCCGAGACCGATATTGAGGCCGACAAGATTCTTATTCATCTTGAAAACGGACGGACGGTACGGCTTAACGAGTCGGACTATTTTTGCGAAAAGCTGAAATAAAATGCAGAAAAATTGAAAAAAATTTCAAAACCCTCTTGAAATTTAAGGGCGGGTATGTTATTATACCCACATATTTTAAAAGGAGTTTTTGTCTATGAAAAAGATTATTTGTCTTATTCTTGCGGTATGCGTGACCGCCTGCCTTTTTGCCGGATGTGCAGGTCAGCCTGCCGGAACCTCTTCCGACACCGACGCCAAAGAGACCCTGACCATGGGTACCAACGCCGCATTCCCGCCCTATGAGTTTGTGGACGACAACGGCCAAATTGCCGGTATTGACGCCGAAATTGCAAAGGCTGTTGCCGACAAGCTGGGCATGAACCTGGAAATCAAGGACATGGAATTCGATTCTCTTATCCCTGCCGTTCAGGGCGGTTCAGTCGACATCGTTTTTGCCGGTATGACCGTCACCGACGAGCGTAAAGAGTCGGTAAACTTCTCCGATTCCTATGCCACCGGCGTTCAGGTCATCATCGTCAAGGAAGGCAGCGACATTGCCACTGCCGACGATCTTGAGGGCAAGACCATCGGTGTTCAGTCGGGTACCACCGGCGACATTTACTGCACCGACGATTACGGTCAGGAAAGTGTTAAGCAGTTCTCAAGCGGAGCTCTCGCTGTTGCCGCTCTCGTAAACGGACAGATCGACTGTGTTGTTATCGACAACGAGCCCGCCAAGAATTTTGTGGCCGCCAATGCCGGACTTAAGATTCTCGGAACCGAGTATATTAAGGAAGACTATGCCGCCGCCATCTCCAAGACCAACACCGACCTGCTCGACAAGGTCAACAAGGCCATTTCCGAGCTCAAGGCCGACGGAACCATCGACAAGATTATCGGCAAGTATATCAGCGCCGAATAATTAACCTAAAAACATATTTCTGCAAGGGGCGGGTTGACTGCCCCTTGTATTCTATTTTTAATGAACAGGAAATGAGGTTGTGAAATGACCGTTCTAACCCTTGCCGAATGGCTGAAAAACTCACCGTCCTGGATACAGGGACTTCCCGGATGGCTTCAGGATTTCCTTTTTCAGCTTTATCAGACCTTTGTCTATCAGAATAGATGGACATGGTTTGCGGACGGGCTTAAAATCACCTTTATCGTCACCCTCGGAGCCCTTGCCATAGGCATAATTTTGGGAACTCTTGTGGCCGTTGTCAGGTCGTCTCACGACAACATGAAGGCCGGAAGGCCGAACATTGTTCTGCGGGCGCTCAATGCCGTGTGCAAGATTTATCTGACCGTCATAAGAGGAACCCCCATGATGGTTCAGCTTCTCATTATGGGCTTTGTCATCATGATTCCCAAGACCGACACCGGAACCATAATCTGCGGAATTATCACCCTGGGTATAAATTCCGGCGCATATGTGGCCGAGATAGCCCGTTCGGGAATAATGTCGGTAAGCGTCGGTCAGACCGAGGCCGGCCGCTCCCTGGGACTGAGCTATGTTCAGACCATGTGGTACATCGTAATTCCCCAGGCACTGAAGAATATTCTCCCCGCTCTGGGCAACGAAATGATAACCCTCTTAAAGGACACCTCACTTGTGTCGGTTATTATGCTCAGGGATGTTACCAAGCAGGCTCAGAACATTGTGGCCAAGACCTACCAGCCCTTTATTCCCTACATAAGTCTTGCGGTTATCTACCTTATTATTGTTATAATTCTCACCAAGCTGCTTGGAATTTTTGAGAGGAGGCTGCGTAAGAGTGACCACTGATAAAAGGCTTCTGATAAAGGTCGAGGGACTGGAAAAATCCTTTGGCAAGCTTGAGGTGCTCAAGGGTATTGACACCGAAATTTACAAGGGCGACGTGGTGGTTGTAATCGGACCTTCCGGTTCGGGAAAATCCACCTTTCTCAGAACCCTCAACCTTCTCGAACAACCCACCGGAGGAAAGATTTTCTTTGAGGGAGTTAACATAACCGACCCGGCGGTGGATATAAATGTCCACCGTCAAAAAATGGGAATGGTTTTCCAGCAGTTCAATCTTTTCCCCCACATGACCATTTTGAAAAACATGACTCTTGCCCCCATGAAGCTCCTCAAAAAGAGCAGGGAAGAGGCCGAGGGAAAGGCCATGGAACTGCTTAAAAGGGTTGGACTTGAGGACAGGGCAAATGCCTATCCTTCCCAGCTTTCGGGCGGGCAGAAGCAGCGGGTTGCCATTGTCCGCGCCCTTGCCATGGACCCGGATGTCATGCTTTTTGACGAGCCCACTTCGGCGCTTGACCCCGAAATGGTGGGAGAGGTGCTGGAGGTTATGAAATCCCTGGCAGCTCAGGGCATGACCATGGTGGTTGTGACCCACGAAATGGGCTTTGCCCGTGAGGTCGCCTCCAGGGTGGTATTTATAGACGAGGGAAAAATTCAGGAGGAGGCCGAACCGGAGGAGTTTTTCTCCAATCCGAAAAATTCTCGGCTCAAGGATTTCCTCTCAAAGGTTTTATAGTTTGCCCAAGGCTCGGATAAAAATTTTTGCCCGAGCCTTTTTTGTGTAAAATTTTGCTTGAAAAACCGAAATTATATGATATACTGTTAAAGGTAAAAAAAATCCAAAGGAGAAAAAGAAAATGGAACTTAAAGACATTCTCGCAAAGGTCGATCATACTCTGCTTGCTCCCGGCTGCACCTGGGACCAGATTAAGGCTCTGCTTGACGACGGTATTAAATACGGCTGTGCATCCTGCTGCATTCCCCCCATTTATGTAAAGCAGGCCAAGGAATATGTGGGAGATAAGCTTCCGATCTGCACCGTTATCGGCTTCCCCCACGGCTCCAACACCACCGCCACCAAGGTTTTCGAGACCGAGGACGCCGTTAAGAACGGTGCCGACGAAATCGACATGGTCATCAACATAAGCTGGATGAAGGATAAGAAATATGACGATATTCTTGATGAAATCAAGGCCATCAAGGCCGCCTGCCACGGCAAGCTTCTCAAGGTAATTGTCGAAACCAGCGAGCTTGACGCCGAGGAAAGAGCAAAGATCACCAAGATCGTTTCCCAGTCGGGCGCCGAGTACATCAAGACCTCCACCGGTTATTCCTCCCGGGGCGCAAGCGAGGAGGACATCAAAATTTTCAACGAGAACAAATCCGACGCCCTTAAGATTAAGGCTTCGGCCGGAATCAAGAGCGTTGAGGACGCCGAAAAGTTCATCGAGCTGGGCGCTTCAAGACTGGGCACCAGCCGTGTGGTCAAGGCTGCAAAGGCTCTTGAAAACTAATTGAAATCCGAGTTAAAAGCGGCTTTGGGAATACTCCCGACGTCGCTTTTTCTTGTATAAAGGCCGGAGGGGCTTTTGGAAAAAAATTCCGAACCTTAGGGGGCAAAAACGGTGAAAAGAGTTTTTTTAATAGTGCTGGACAGCTTTGGGGTTGGGGAGGCTCCCGACGCCGATAAATTCGGGGACAGAGGAGCGTCGACCGTAAGGTCTGCAAGCCGCTCGGATATGTTTCACCTGACCCAGCTTCAAAGAATGGGTCTTTTCAACATTGACGGCGTCGACTGTAGGCCGCCTGCGGAAAATCCCT
>CABMOR010000049.1 GCA_902388225.1 uncultured Oscillospiraceae bacterium
AAGCGTCTCCTCAATTCCCACAAGAATCATGGCCGCGGCGCAATAGCACACAAAGGGTACTCCGATTTTATATGCCGTTTTAAAAAATCCTCGCAAGAATATCAAATTAAAAAGCCCGTACATAACAAGTGTAAATCCGAGAAAGGTCAAATTGGCGTTTGCAAGGGGATTTTGAAGATAAACCGTCGCCTGTGCAAAAACCGTCATTCTCACAAACGTGCAGGCGGCCGTCAGCAAAAAGGCAATTCCCTGAATAAACAGCACAAAAACAAATTTTCCCTTAACCGCATCGGTCTTTGCAACGGGGAGAAGCAGGGTGAAAAGTATGTCATTTGACTCCCTTGAAAACTGGAAGGAATAAAAGATTCCCATGCAGACAAAAAAGCTTCCCAAGGCAATGGGGTAACCCGGCAAAAATGCCATGAGTCCGAACAGAATGAAAAAGTAGGTTATGGCCATGGAGCAAAGCCTGAACTCCTTAAAAATAAGATTTTTCAATTTTCTTCCTCCTTTTCGAGATGTACCATGATATCCTCAAGACCGGCATCCGAAACATTTTCGAAATCTTTTCCGTTATCAGCCTTTATAAGAACGGTCGCCCCGTTCCTTGTCAAGCATTTTCCCAGAACACCCGGACGGTCCGCCCCGTTCCGAGCAACCCGGGCAATTTTATATCCGGCCTTAAAATCTTCCACCTCTCCGCCGAAAAGAAGCTTGCCTTTTTGAATATATAATATCTTATGGGCGCATTTTTCAATATCGCTTATTATGTGGGTGGAAAAAAGCAGGGTTATTCCCTTTTGGGACAGTCCCATAAAAAGCTCAAGAAGCTGTTCTCTCGAAACCGGGTCAAGGCCGCTTGTGGGCTCATCGAGAATGAGCAGTCGGGCGCCGTGGGAAAGGGCCATGGCAAGACTGAACTTGACCTTCATACCCTCCGACAGCTCAACGGGCTTTTTCAGGTCGTCAATACCGAATTTTTTTATATATTCGTCAAAGAGCCTGCTGTCCCAATGCTCATAAAATCGGGATGTGACGGCCGCAATATCCCTTATCCTTTTGCGTTCATAATAATGAACCCCAGAAGAAGAATAGCCGATTCTCTGTTTAATCTGCCTTTCCTTCTTGCTCATATCAAGCCCGAAGAATGATATTTCTCCCCCGTCGGGATGAACCAGATTGAGCATAGATTTTATGGCGGTGGATTTACCGGCTCCGTTTCGCCCGACAAAACCGGTTATCGAGCCCTCCTCAAGACAAAATCCCAGGTTTTCAAGTTTAAATCCGGGATATGATTTGCAAAGATTTTTTATTTCGCATATCTTTTCCAAACCTATTCCTCCTCCTAAAAAACCTTTTTGGCAATTTCCGAAATTGCGCTTTTGTGGGGAATGGCAAGACCCTTCTTTTGGTCACCGAGGATAAGCAGGGTATCTCCGGGATTTATACCGAAAATCTCCCGAGCCTGCTTTGGAATGACAATTTGCCCCTTTTCACCAACCGTGGCTGTCCAGGCATATTTTCCCTTTGGAGCACTCATTTTACCACCTCAAAAGTATGATTTGTTATACTTATTATACTTTATTTCGTAATTTTGTCAACAAAAAATCCGAGGATTTTGTCCTCGGAAAATTTGATGTTTTTTACTGACTCAAAAGGCTTTTGTAAAGCTTTATATATTCACCGGCCGACCGTTTCCAACTGTTATCGCACAGCATAACCCGTTTTTGAAGCTCTTCAAAGCCCTCCCTATCGTTATAATAGAGCGAAAGTCCTCTGTATATCGCGCCGGTCATATCCCCGGCGTTGTAGGTCTTGAAGGTGAATCCGTTGCCCTTTCCGTCTCCGCAGTCTGTGACGGTATCCTTAAGTCCGCCGGTTTCTCTAACCACCGGCACCGCGCCGTATCTCATGGCAATCATTTGTGAAAGGCCGCACGGCTCGCTTTTGGACGGCATGAGGAAAAGATCCGAGGCGGCATAAATTTTGTGGGCAAGAGAAACGTCAAAGCCGTATGAAGGGCAAATTTGCCGGGATATTTCTGCGCCATTTCGTCGAAAAAGCTTTCAAAGACCCATTCCCCCGAGCCCAGCATGACAAGCTGAATTTCGCTTTGCATAAGTTCCTCAAAGGCGTATTTCACAAGGTCAAATCCCTTGTGTCCCACAAGCCGGCTGACCATTCCGACCAGAGCAACATCGGGGTTTTGAGGAAGTCCCATGGCCTTTTGAAGCTCGGCTTTATTTTTTTTCTTGCCGGTCATATCCTCGGCAGAGAAGGGAGCAAAAATCCTTTCGTCATTTTCCGGATCATAACCCTTTGTGTCAATTCCGTTGACAATTCCGTGAAGCTTCCAGCTCCTGAGTTTTAAAATGTCGTGCATTCCGTAGGAAAACCATGGGTCGAGAATCTCCCTTGAATAGGTGGGACTGACGGTGGTGACCATTTGTGCCGTCTCGATACCGCCCTTTAAAATATTCACATCCCCGCTGTATTCAAGAAGCGGCTTTTGATCCAAGGGTATACCAAGCACATCCTCAAGAATTTCCATTCCGTATTTTCCCTGATACTGAATGTTGTGAATGGTCATCACGGTCTTTATATTCCCGTACCGGGGAATTTGACGGTAGAAAAGGCTCAGATAGGTGGGCACAAGGGCGGTCTGCCAGTCGTTGCAATGGATAATATCGGGGAAAAAACCAATAGCCGGCAGCATTTCGAGAATGGCCCGGGAGAAAAAGGCAAAACGCTCTGCATCGTCATAATATCCGTAAAGTCCGTGACGCTTAAAATAATACTGATTATCTATAAAATAATAGGTCACCTTTCCTTGCTTTGCCTCAAAAATACCGCAGTATTGCCGCCGCCATGAAACCGGCACGGTAATGCTTGTAACAAAGGACATTTTATGACGGAACTCCTCGGCTATATCCTCATAAAGAGGCATGACCACCCGGCATCCTACAACCCGGTCTCTAAGCGCCGACGGCAAAGCCGAAGAAACGTCACCCAGCCCTCCTGAAGCGGCAAAAGGGGTGGCCTCGCTGGTACAAAAAAGAACTTTCATATATTTACCTCATTTCCAAAGGGGGTTTAAACAATCGAGCCCTTTTCAATAAAGGCAGGATAGGACTCGAATCCCGCAAGAAGTCTGGATGGCGAGATAATACCGTCCTTGTCCATAACAACATAGGAAAGCTCGGCATTTTCTCCTATCTGCGACCCCTGCATGACCACACAGTTTTTAAGCCTGGCGCCCTTACCTATACGGACTCCTCTGAAAAGCACACAGTTTTCAACCTGACCTTCGATAATACATCCGTCGGCAATAAGGCTGTTTTTGACCGTACAGTCGATGCCGTATTTTGCCGGACATTCATCGGCCACCTTGGTAAAAATAGGACGGTTTTTGTCAAAAAGGGCTTTTCTGACCGATTTGTCGGTAAGCTCGAGATTAAAGGAAAGATAGTTTTTCATGGAGTCTATTACCCTGATATATCCGTCATATTTCCACCCGAAAATTTTAAGCTGTGCGAGATTCCGCTGGAAAACATCCCTTCCGAGGCTTGTATAATTGCGGCTCATGGCGTCCTTGACCAGCCCCAAAAGCAGTTCTCGGTTTATGATAATCACATTGACTGCGTAGTCGCATTCCGAAACCTCAGGATCGAGCAGTATTTCGGTTATACGCCCATCTCCCGCCATGGTGAGCACCATTCGCTCTCCTCCGGGTCTCGGCTTTTGCCCGTGAGCATAAGCCACGGTAACCTGAGCACCCTTCCTTATATGACTTTCGGCCATAGCTTCAATGTCAATATCAGCCACAAAATCACAGTCGCTGAGCACGACATATTCCTCAATGGATTTTTCCAGGAAGGGAAGGAGCGAGGCAAGCTCCCCGATTCGGGTGGAATTGCTGCTTCCAACACTGTTTGTGTAGGGCGGGAAGAAATATATACCCCCCTTTTTTCTGGACAAATCCCAAGGTTTTCCGCTTCCCAGATGGTCCATAAGCGAACGGTAGTTCTGCCTTGTGGTGACGCCAACCTTTGTTATGCCGGCGTTTACCATATTGGACAGAGCAAAATCAATAAGGCGGTATCTGCCGCCGAAGGGCACCGAGCCCATACATCTTATTTCGGTCATTTCCCGAACAAATCCGTCTCCCATATTGGGAAAGAGAATTCCAAGCAGATCCTTACGCATTTTTCTTCACCTCCGGAAGGTCATGATCGAGCATTTCTTTGGGAGAAACCCTTGCACCCTTGCCAACCGTAAGCTCGGGGCCTACCACGGCCACCCCCCAATTGTCGGATTTTTCCTCCTCGGGAGCCCTACCCACGGCACAGCCCTCCTCAAGAACGGCGTTTTCGCCTATTATGGCATACTTGACCACAGCATTCTTTTTAATGACCGCCCCCGGCATTATTATGGAATAGTGAATTTGGGCTCCCTCCTCCACCGTCACCCCCGGGAAGAGCACCGAAAAGTCGGTAAAGCCCTCTACCTCACAGCCCTCGCTGATTATGGAATTCTGCACATTTGCATCTTTTCCGATATAATGAGGGGGCATAACCGAGTTTCGGGAATATATTTTCCAGTTTCGGTCGTTAAGGTCAAGTAGGGAATTAGGGCTGAGCAGATCAAGATTTGCGTCCCAAAGGGAATCAATGGTCCCCACGTCCTTCCAGTATCCGTCGAAGGGATAGGCCATTAGCTTCTGTCCGTCCTTTAACATTCCCGGAATGATGTTTTTGCCGAAATCGTTGCTGGAATTTGGGTCGTTTTCATCCCTGATAAGATATTCCTTAAGTTTTTTCCAGGTGAATACATAAACCCCCATGGAGGCCTTGGTGGACTTGGGGTGGGCCGGCTTTTCCTCAAATTCATATATCTGCCCATCCTCGTTTGTATTCATGATACCGAAGCGGGAGGCCTCCTCAAGACTGACGTCCAGTACGGCAATGGTGCAGTCGGCCTTTGTGCTTTTATGGAAATCTATCATCTTTGAATAGTCCATTTTATAAACATGGTCCCCCGAAAGCACCAAAACATGTTCGGGATTATACCTTTCGATAAAATTCATGTTCTGATATACAGCGTTGGCGGTTCCTTTATACCAGTCGGCTCCCTTGTTACGCTGATATGGGGGGAGGATATGGACTCCGCCGTTTGTTCGGTCGAGGTCCCACGGCATTCCCGAGCCGATATAATCGTTCAGCTCGAGAGGCTGATACTGGGTCAGCACGCCAACCGTATCAATCCCCGAATTGACGCAGTTTGACATGGCAAAGTCGATTATTCGGTATTTCCCTCCGTAGGGCACGGCCGGTTTTGCCACCTTGCGGGTAAGAACTCCCAGACGGCTTCCCTGCCCTCCTGCCAGCAGCATGGCCACACATTCGGTTTTATAAAACATAAGGGTTCCTCCTTATTTTTTTCTTCGGTATTTTTTTATATACATAACGCTGTTCCCGGCAAGCGGCAGACATATGGACTGTTCAAAACCGTGCATGGGAATTTTCTCGGCCTTGACCGATTTCTTTTCAAGCAGTCCCTTGCCGCCGTATTTCTTTTCATCCGAATTAAATACCACACGGTAGCTTCCTGCCTCGGGTACGCCGATACGGTAGTTTTCCTCGGTGTTGGGAATAAACCGGCAGAGAGAAATGAGAAAATCGTCACGGTCATCCTTTCGCATAAATGCAATGGTGCTTCCGGAGTTGTCGTCGTTGGCTATCCAGTTGAATCCTTCCCAGGAATAGTCTATTTGCCAAAGCTCTGCATGGTCAAGGTAAAATTTATTGAGGTCCTTTACATATGTCATAAGCTGTCGGTGCTTTTCATAATCCAGCAGCAGCCAGTCCAGCTCTTTTTTATAGTCCCACTCGATAAACTGACCGAACTCCTGTCCCATAAAGAGCAGTTTTTTCCCCGGATGGGACATCATATATCCGTAGAATGCTCGGAGCGAATCAAACTTGCAGTCATAATCCCCCGACATCTTATTTATGAGCGAGCATTTTCCGTGCACAACCTCGTCGTGGGAAATGGGAAGGACATAGTTTTCCGAAAAGGCATAAAAAAACGAGAAGGTCAGGGCGTCATGATTGTATTTCCGATAGATGCCGTCAAGGGACATATATCTTATCATGTCGTTCATCCAGCCCATATTCCACTTGAAATTAAATCCCAGTCCTCCCGAGAATGTTGGCTTTGTGACCAGCGGCCAAGCCGTCGATTCCTCGGCTATCATCATTACATCGGGGAAGCGTCCGAAAATCACCTCGTTGAGCTTTTTGATAAAGGCAACCGCCTCCAAATTCTCGTTTCCGCCGTAAATATTCGGAACCCACTGTCCGTTGTCACGCCCGTAGTCGAGATAAAGCATGGAGGCCACTGCGTCCACCCTCAGCCCGTCCACATGATAATTTTTAAACCAGTTGACCGCTCCCGAAATGAGAAAGCTTTGAACCTCGTTTTTGCCGTAATCAAAGACCTTTGTCCCCCATTCCTTATGCTCTCCCTTTCGAGGGTCGGCATATTCATAGCAGGGTCCGCCGTCAAAATTTGCCAGCCCGAATTCATCCCTGGGGAAATGGGCCGGCACCCAGTCGAGAATCACGCCGATGCCCTTTGAATGCATAATATCCACAAACTTCATAAAATCGGTAGGCAGACCGTATCTTGAGGTGGGAGCAAAATATCCTGTCACCTGATATCCCCAGGAACCGTCAAAGGGATGCTCCATTACGGGCATGAGCTCCACATGGGTATAATTCATTTTTTTCACATATTCCGAAAGCTCCTCGGCAAGCTTGACATAATCGAAAAATGTTCCGTCGGAATACCTTCTCCAGGAGCCGGCATGAACCTCGTAAATATTGACCGGACTGTCATATACGGATTTTTTTCGCCTGGCGTTCATATAATCCCGGTCGGTCCATTCAAATTTTTCCCTTTCAAGAAAAAACACCTTGGAGGCCGTTCCCGGTCTTGTTTCAAAATGGGTGGCATAGGGGTCGCTTTTTAAGACGGTTTTTCGGTCTTTGCCTGTCACGGCAAATTTATATGCGTCAAATTTTTTCACACCCCGCACAAAGGCCTCGTAAATTCCCTCGCTTATACGCTGGCACGGGTCGGCGTCGGTATCCCAGCCGTTAAAATCACCCACCACCGAAACCCTCTCGGCTCCGGGCGCAAAAACACGGAAAAAGGTTCCTCTTTTATTATCCTTTGTTCCGGGGTGAGCTCCCAGAAATTCAAAGGCGTCAAAATACAGTCCGTCGTGAAAAAGCCGGATTGCCGTATTTCGATTTAATCCCTTTCCCATAAAAAACCACCGCCCGAAATATTCTTTTTTAATTATACATAATCACCGTCAATAAATCAAGCGTATTATAATATAAAATACACACTTCTTTCATATAATTTAAAAGTTATTTGTGCAAACTTTATAATTATCGGTTGTTTTCTTGACATTCAGCTTTTTCTGCCTTATTTTTATATGCCCGGCGGGACAAGATTATGTATCAAATGCCTCGCAGGTGGCAAAATAAAACGGGTGATAATATGGATAAAATAAAAAATTTATGGGAATGTAAACGCCGTTCAAACGATCATGCCACCGTATTGAAATCATTGGCCGTGACCCTTTTTTGCCTTATACTCCTGATACTGAGCTTTGTGGTCACCGGCTCGCTCATAGGATTGTTCTGATGAAAAGAATAATAATACTGTTATGGACCGCTCTCATTGCCCTTTTTCTTGTTTCCTGCAGCATGCAAAGCAGCGGTATAAATCAGGGGGACGAAAAAAAGCGGTCGGAGAATTCGGGAATAAGTCTGGTGGAAAGGGCATACAGCTACGGCGACATCTCCCTGCCCAACACCTCCTCAAATCCAACTAACACTGTGCACTGAAAAC
>CABMOR010000050.1 GCA_902388225.1 uncultured Oscillospiraceae bacterium
ACTTAAGGTGAGGGGAGTCGAACCCGATATGGTTTAAAACGGCATATTTTCGCCTGAACTGCGTTAAAAATCTTACCATACGGCAGTATGGCGGCGATTTTGTGCCTTGTTCAAACAAAAATCTTCTCGTTTTAAACTGCTCTGCACCGAAAATGCAGAGAGTACGGATGGATTTTTGCTTTTGAGACGGCAGTCGGGCTGACGCCCGACAACGGTGAAAAAGTGAAAATACGCCGTAATATCAAATTTTCGGCATATTGTGTTCAACTCTCCTCACCTTAAGGAGGGGGAAAATTGGAAATCGAAAAAAAGCATGAGGGCAGGAGCCTGCTTTGCTTTCTTTATAATGAGATGGGGCTTTCCCACGGGGAGGTCAAGCGCCTTAAACAACGGGACGGCATAAAAATAAACGGCCGCTCGGTTACGGTAAGACACCGCCTTAGCGAGGGGGAGGAGCTGACCCTTGTGGGCGAAAAGGAGCCTTCAAAAAATATTCCCCTCTGCGACCTTGCCATCGACATAATCTATGAGGACGGGGACATTCTCGCCGTCAATAAGCCCTCCGGACTGGCGGTTCACCCCTCGGCAGGAAATCGTCAGGTCACCCTGGCAGGGGCGGTAATGAATTATTATAAAAACACACCCTTTGTTTTTCGCGCCGTCAGCCGACTTGACAAATACACCTCGGGAATTGTGGTGGTGGCTAAAAACGCCCCCTGCGCCTATAAGCTCTGCCGGGAGTTTGAACAAAATTCGGTTAAAAAGACCTATGTCGGAATTACCGAAAGGCCGATAGATCCCCCGAAGGGAGAGATAAACGCTCCCATTGCAAGGCAGGAGGGAAGCGTCATCAAAAGGGAGGTTAAAAAAAACGGAAAGCCGGCCGTCACAGCATATGAGACGGTCGAGACCCAAAGAGAGGGAACGCTCCTCCGCCTTTATCCCCTAACCGGGCGAACCCACCAGATACGGGTGCATCTGGCATACGCCGGCTGTCCCCTTAAATACGATTTTCTTTACGGAAGAGAGGAGAAGGGAAAGCATTTCCTTCTCCACTGTCAAGGACTTGAGTTTTCCCACCCGTCCACCGGACAAAGGCTTGTTTTGACCGCTCCCGCCCCCTTTTTAAAGGCGGGGAAGGAAGATTTTTAAAATTTTTGGCATAGAATTTTTGAAGGTTGCATTATATAATGCAACTTTTTTTGTTTTTCGTGCCCTTATTTGAAGGGAACGGTTTCACTGCGGCCGGGACCTAATATAATAAATACAGGAGGGAAAATCAATGGCAGTATACAAATTTTCCAAGTCAAAGCAGGGAAAAAACTACCTTACCGACCACTTTCAGGTTGAGGAATTTGCCTGTAACGACGGGAGCGACGAGGTGCTTATCGACCTTGACCTGGTTTACAAGCTGGAGGTTTTAAGAAGTCATTTCAACACCCCCATAATCATCTCCAGCGGTTACCGAACCCCGTCTTGGAACAAAAAAGTCGGGGGAGCGCAAAATTCATATCATCTTGACGGCAAGGCCTTTGACGTGGTGGCAAAAGGGGTTTCTCCCTATGACCTTGCCCATGCGGCTCAGGGGCTTTGGATAAACGGAATCGGCTGTTATAATGACGGCGGATTTGTACATCTCGACAGCCGAACCTTCCCCGCCTTCTGGAAAAACCGAACCGTAACCCCCGTTTCCACCTTCGGGAATTACCCCTCGGCCGAATGTAATGTGAGAAATCTTCGGCTGGCCCACATGACCGACGGCTGGACATTTCCCAAAAAGGGGGCGTGGAGCGACGAGGCCGACGAGGAGTTTATGGCCGTGCTTAGTGCCTCGACGGTCAAAAAGAACAGCTTGTTTTCCAATGTCAATAAGATTGTTCAGCATACCGTGGGGGCAAATGAAGACGGCTATGTAGGGGATAAAACCGTCCAAAAAATCAAAAAATGGCAGACCGCCAACGGCCTATACCCCGACGGAATATTCGGAATCAAAAGCTGGAAAAAGGCTTTAGGAATTTAGGAGGTGTTTTTATGAAGATAAACTGGAAGGTAAGGTTTAAAAATCCTCACTGGTGGGTGTCGGTGGCGCTGGCCGTGGCAACGCCCATAGGAGCATATTACGGGCTGACCGGCTCGGATGTGACCTCTTGGGGGGCATTTTTTTCCACCCTTAAAAATGCCGTCATGAATCCCTATGTCTGCTTTACGGTGCTTGCAAGCGTTTTTAACGCCCTTATAGACCCCACAACCAAGGGCATTTCCGACAGCAAACAGGCTCTTTCTTACACCTGCCCAAAGTGTGACGAATAGTTGTTTCAAAAGCCAAGGCCGAAAGGCTTTGGCCTTTTTTTTCGGCTTGCAAAAAGGGGAGAAATATTGTAAAATACACCTGGGAGGGAAGTGCATGACCGAGGTTTTTTATACCTGTCCCGGGGATTTGACCGACCGGGAATTTGAGGTTATTTTTGCTGCCCTTTGCAAGGGAAGACAGGACAAAATTTTAGCTCTGAAAAGGAGCCGTGACAGACTACTCTGCCTTGGGGCGGGCTTTTTGCTCAAAACCGCCCTTGAGAGACACGGCCTTTCCGACTCCCTTGTAATAAGTGGGACGGGCAAGCCCTTTTTAAAGGGGAATGAGCTTTATTTCAGCCTTTCCCATTCGGGAGCAAGGGCCATGTGCGCCCTGTCCGACCGGGAAATCGGCTGTGACTGTCAAAAAATTCTGCCCTATAAACAAAGAATTGCCCAAAAATATTTTTCACAAAATGAAATCGAGCTCATAAAAAATTCCCACAATGCCGACGCCGAGTTTACCCGCATATGGAGCCTTAAGGAAAGCCTTGTCAAGCTGACGGGGGAGGGAATTTGCGGAATGTCAAAGGCCGATGTTTTTTGCTGTGGCGGAAGGTTTTTCAGGGAATATGACCTTAATGACGGACACAAATATTCGGTCTGCGCAAAAAATGACGGTTTCCCCAAAGCCATGGAGTATATCGACATAAAAAAAGCCGCAGAATCAGCCGTCAAACAGGAATTTTTTTAAAAAGCATAAACGGTGACCTAAAAAACCCACGGCAAAACTGTCTTTGTCGCGGGTTTTTCTTTTATACGGCCTATTTCTTTAAATGCTTTCTTCTTTCTGTGCAATAAGGTCCTTTATGACCTCCGAGGCCATGATCAGCCCCACCACCGACGGCACAAAGGCCACGCTTCCGGGAATGCTTCTCCTGACCGCACATTTGAGCTTGGAGCCGGGGGGACAGATGCAGTGCTGCTTACAGCTGCTGTCATCCGACCGAAGGGGGCTTATGGGCGGCTCCTTGGAATAAACCGTTTTGATGTGTTTAATGCCCCGCTTTTTAAGCTCGTACCGCATGACTCTTGCCAGAGGACAAACCGAGGTTTTGGAAAGGTCGGCCACCTCAAAGGCGGTGGGGTCAAGCTTGTTTCCCGCCCCCATGGAGCAGATTATGGGGGTGTTTGCCTCCTTGGCGCGGACGCACAGCTCGATTTTTCCGGTCACCGAGTCGATGGCGTCGACAATATAGTCATATTCCGAAAAATCAAATTCATCCGCCGTTTCGGGGGAATAAAAGACCTTGCGGATGTTGACCTTTATTTGGGGATTTATGTCCAGTACACGCTCCCTTATAACATCAACCTTGTATTTCCCGACGGTCGAGCGGGCGGCGATTATCTGACGGTTGATGTTGGTGAGGCAGATTTTGTCGTCGTCGATAAGGTCGAGAGCCCCCACGCCGCTTCGGGCAAGGGCCTCGACGGCATATCCGCCAACCCCTCCGATTCCGAAAACGGCCACACGGGAGCTTTTGAGACGCTCCAGAGCCTCTTTTCCGAGCAGAAGCTCGGTTCGTGAAAATTCGTTGAGCATATCCTACCTCTATATAACATAGTCGTCGGCCTGGACGGCCTTGAAATCGTCGATGATTTTTTGAAGGTTATAGCCGTCAAGGTATTCCGAAATGACCCTTTCAAGCCCCTGCCAAACCGGAAGGGTTATACACCCGTCGGCCCTTGGGCAAAGGTTTGGCCGATGCTCGAGACAGGCCACCGGAGAAAGCCCCCCTTCGGTCAGCCGCAGGATTTCCCCCACGGTGTACTTTTCGGGCGGGCGGGAGAGGCGATAGCCCCCCTGATATCCCCGATTGGTCAGCAGGAAGCCCCCTCTGGTCAGCACCGGAACTATCTGTTCAAGATATTTTTTGGAAATGTTCTGCCTTGCGGCAATGTCCTTGAGCGCCACAAAGCCGTCCCCCTGGTGCCTGGCGAGGTCCAGCATCATTCTGAGGGCATAGCGCCCCTTGGTGGAAATTTTCATAGACTTCAGTTCCTTTCATAACCTAATAATACCATAGATTTAGTAGGTTTGCAAGAGCAAGGGAAAAAAACCGAAAAAATTCCGAAAAACCCTTGACAAAGGGCAAAACAGATGATATAATACAGAAAACATATGGAAAAGGTAGGTTTTAATTTTTCCTAACCTTTACCGGGAGGCGACCGAGATGAAAGATAAAAGGAAGAATATTTATACCCTGATATTTTGCGTGCGAATGTGATTTTCCCTTGCAGATTACAGAATCTTAAATATTAAACAAACTTTCATAATTGGAGGAAAATCAAATGTCAAACCTTAAAGATATAAAAAATTCCGCAAACTGGGGCTTTGAAACCCGCCAGGTTCAGATTGGCCAGGAACAGCCCGACCCCGCAACCGACGCCCGTGCCGTACCCATTTATGCGTCCACATCCTTTGTTTTTCATAATTCTCAGCACGCCGCCGACCGTTTCGGTCTCAGGGACGCCGGAAATATTTACGGCCGTCTGACCAACCCCACTCAGGACATTTTTGAACAGCGCATAGCCTCTCTTGAGGGAGGGGTTGCGGCTCTTGCCACCTCGTCGGGAGCCGCCGCCATTAACTATACCCTTCAGGCGCTTGCCAAGAGCGGAGAGCACATTGTGGCCTCCAAGACCATATACGGCGGAACCTACAATCTCCTTGCCCACACCCTGCCTTTAACCTCCGGCATTACCACCACCTTTGTCGACCCGGAGGAGGAGGGCTCCTTTGAGGCGGCCATAACCGACAAGACCAAGGCGATTTATGTCGAAACTCTCGGCAACCCCAATTCCAACATCGCCGACCTTGAGGAGCTGGCAAAAATCGCCCACAGCCACAACATTCCCCTTGTGGTGGATTCCACCTTTGCCACCCCCTACCTCTGCCGTCCCATTGAATACGGCGCCGACATCGTCGTCCATTCGGCCACGAAATTTATCGGAGGACACGGCACGGCCATCGGGGGAGTGATAATCGATTCGGGCAACTTTGACTGGTCGGCCTCGGAAAAATACCCCTGGATTTCCCAACCCAACCCCTCGTATCACGGGGTTTCCTTTGCCCAAGCGGCGGGCAAAGCGGCCTTTGTGACCTATATCCGGGCAATTCTTCTCCGTGACACCGGCTCGACCCTCTCGCCCTTCCACGCCTTTATCTTCCTCCAGGGGCTTGAGACCCTTTCTCTGCGGGTCGAGCGCCATGTTTCCAACGCCCTGAAAATTGTGGATTATCTTTCAAAGCATGAGCAGGTCGAGGCGGTTCACCACCCCTCCCTTGAAACCGAGCCCAGCCACCGGCTTTATAACAAATATTTCCCCAAAGGGGGCGGCTCGATATTCACCTTTGAAATCAAGGGAGACGACAGGACGGCTCAGAAATTCATTGACAATCTGGCGATTTTCTCCCTTCTTGCCAATGTGGCCGATGTCAAGTCGCTGGTCATTCACCCCGCCAGCACCACCCATTCCCAGCTTTCTCAGGCCGAGCTTGCCGACCAGGGCATAAAGCCAAACACCATCCGCCTTTCGGTGGGAATCGAGGATGTAAACGACCTCATTGCGGCGCTGGAGGCGGCCTTTGAGGCGGTAAAATAAAATTAAATAAGAGCCCGTGTTTTCTCCGTACAGGCCGCAGGAATTTATTTCTGCGGCCGTTTTTGTTGTGTCTTTAGGCCCGGAAAAAATCCTCGGCTTTACCGGGGGGAGAAAAGAGAGCGGAGAAGTATAAAGAGGGCGAGCTTTATGCAAGCCCGGTTGATGTTAAAACCCTGCTTAAAACTATCCCACAGCATAGGAAAAATGCCATGACACGTTTACGGGTTGCAGTAAGTGTGATACGATAATAAAATTCGAAGCCCAGTTTGGGGGTAGAGCAAGCCGCCGGTTGAAACGGTGGTCTTGACTTGTGGCTTAAACGGCCGTATTTGCCGCTGTCGCCCCTGCCGTCTTAATCTGTCTTATAAAAAAGCCCCCGTACCTTAAAATCCAAATACATTTTCCCTTTTTTATTCCCGCCTTGACTTTCGCCGGTTTTTATATATAATTATAGTGAAAAAACAGGGCCGACCGCCCCAGTGAAAAACGGAGTAAAAATATGCTTTTTGACATAGGAATTATCGGTGCGGGAGCCGTGGGAAGTCTTGTTGCCCGTGAGCTTGCCCGCTATGAGCTTAAAATCTGCCTGGTGGAAAAGGGGAACGATGCGGCCTGCGGAGCAACCAAGGCCAACAGCGCCATAATCCACGGGGGCTTCGACCCCATTCCCGGAACCCTTAAGGCCGCCATGAATGCCAGAGGGGTTACCCTTATGGAAAAGACGGCAAAGGAGTTGAACGTGCCCTATATTAAGAACGGCTCGCTGGTCACCGCCTTTTCGGAAAAGGAAAAGAGCGGGCTGTCCGAGCTGGTTATCAGAGGGCGGGAAAACGGCGTGTCGGGTCTGGAAATACTGACCGGAAGCGACGCGAGAAGAATCGAGCCTTTTTTGTCGGAAAAGGTGGTTGCCGCCATGCTTTCCCGAAATGCCGCCATTATTTCTCCCTACGAGCTTGCCATTGCCGCCGTGGGCAACGCCATGGACAACGGCGTTACCTTTAAGCGCAATTTCTCGGTCTGTGAAATAGAGTCGGGGGAGGAATATTTTACCGTCAAGGCCAAAAACGGACAACAGCTTGACTGTAAATATCTCATAAACTGCGCCGGAGGGGGCGTTGACGAGATAGCAAGCCTTGCGGGAGACCTGCCCTTCGGGATAATTCCGAGAGCGGGGGAATATCTTCTGCTTGACAAGTCGGAGGGGTACAAGGCGAAACACACAATTTTCCGCATGCCCGACGAGAACGGCAAGGGAATTCTCGTCACCCCGACGGTGGACGGAAACCTTCTCACCGGCCCCACCGCAAGCAGGGTCGAAACCCCCGAAAGCACCGAGACCACGGCCCAGGGCCTCGAAAAGGTCAGGGCAAGCGCAAGAACAACCCTTCCCGCCGTCGACTTTTCCAAGACCGTTACCGCCTTTTCGGGAGTCAGGGCGTCGGTTGCGGGGGGAGACTTTATAATCGAGCCGTCAAGGAGGGTCAAAAATCTCATTCACTGTGCCGGAATTGATTCTCCCGGACTGACCTCGGCTCCGGCCATTGCCGAATATGTGGTTGAAATACTTAAGGGAATGCCCATTGAATTCAAGGAAAGGCGGGATTTCGACCCCTGCCGTCCCGACATTCACGCCTTCCGCAAAATGTCTCCCAAGGAAAAGAACGAATATATAAGAGAAAATCCCTCCTTCGGCCATATCGTCTGCCGATGCGAGCTTATAAGCGAGGGGGAGATAATCGACGCCTTAAAGCGCAATCCTCCCGCCCTTGATATGGATGGAGTAAAAAGGAGAACCCGATCGGGTATGGGCAGGTGTCAGGGAGGATTTTGTACCCCCCATGTCATGCACCTTATCGCGGCGGCCAACGAAACCCCCATGGAGCAGATAACCAAAAAGGGCAAAGGCTCGGAAATTCTCA
>CABMOR010000051.1 GCA_902388225.1 uncultured Oscillospiraceae bacterium
TGACCATGTCGGCAATTTTAAAAATGGGAAGACCATGCTGTCTTGAACCGAAAAAGTCACCCGGGCCTCTCATTTTAAGGTCCTCATCGGCAATTTTAAAGCCGTCGCAGGTTTTGCACATAATGTTCATACGCTGTTTCGCCGAGTCGCTTTTTGAATCACATATGAGAATACAGGTTGATTTGTCCTTACCTCTGCCAACCCTTCCTCTAAGCTGATGAAGCTGGGAAAGACCGAACCGCTCGGCATTTTCAATTATCATTATGACGGCATTTGGCACGTCCACCCCCACCTCCACCACCGTAGTGGAAATGAGAAGCTGTATTTTTCCTCCTGCAAAGTCGGACATGACCGCATCCTTTTCCTTCGGACGCATTTTGCCGTGGAGCAGGCCGACTGTATATCCACGAAATTCCTTTTGGGAAAGCTGTTCATAAAGCTTTTCGGCCGATGAGAGATTTGAATCGTCTCCCTCTTCAACAAGGGGGCATATTATATATCCCTGCTTTCCGCTGTCAAGATGACGGCGGACATATCCGTAGGCTCTCTCGAGAAGCTCGGAGGAAACAGAATAGGTTTCAACGGGGGTTCTCCCGGGGGGCATTTCATCAAGCACCGAAAGGTCAAGATCACCGTATATTATCAGGGCGAGACTTCTGGGAATGGGGGTGGCCGACATGGCCAAAAGATGCGGTTTTTCTCCCTTTTCGGCAAGGGAAGAACGCTGTTTGACACCGAAACGGTGTTGCTCATCGCTTATAACAAGTCCGAGATTTTTAAAAACAACCTTGTCCTGGATAAGAGCATGGGTGCCGATGACAAGGTCAATCTGACCGCTTTTTAGGGAGGAATATATTTCTTTTTTCGCCTTTGGGGTCAGAGAACCGGTCAGCAGAGCGATATTCATTTGCTCTCCCAGAAGCTTTTTAAGAGAATTAAAGTGCTGGGAGGCAAGTATCTCGGTTGGTGCCATAAAGGCGGCCTGCCACCCATTCTTAAAGGCGGTATAAAGGGCGGATGCGGCCACTGCCGTTTTGCCCGAGCCGACGTCTCCCTGAAGCAGACGGCGCATAGGGGTGCTTTTTGCCATATCGCGGGAAATTTCTTTTGCGGCTTTAATTTGAGCGCCTGTGGGAGAAAAGGGGAGTTTTTTGAAAAACTCATCTGAAAAATCCTTTTCCATTCTTACAGATGTAAGAGTTTTTTCTTTCTTTTTAAAAAGAGCCATGCCAAGAGAAAAGCCCAAAAGCTCTCCGAAAATAAGCCGCCTTCGGCCGGTTTCGATTTCTTGCTTTGTTTTTGGAAAATTAACCTTCCAAAGAGCGGTTTCAAGATCGGTAAGACGGTATTTCTCTCTGATTTCCGCAGGAATGGGGTCGGAAATTTTCCCCTTAAGGCTTTCGAGAACGGTTTTTATGCATTTTGAAATATATTTTGAGTTAAGCCCGGCCGTTTGAGGATATATCGCGTAAATTCGATTTCCTTCCTCCGGCAATATTTCGGGGGAAATCATTTCTTTTGAAAGGAATCCGCCGGTGACCTTTCCGTAAAAAAGATATGTTTTTCCGGGAATAAGGGACTTTGCGGCATAGATGTTGTTAAAAATAATAATTTTAAGGGAGGTCTGACGGTCGCAGGCCGAGAAGGTAAACATCTGCCGTCCGCCCCTTGTTTTGCGGCTCTCGGAGCCGGAGGTGACCCTGGCGCGAACACAGCATTTTTCATCAAAAGGAGCCTTTTCAAGAGGAGTTATGATGCTCAAATCCTCATAAGCCCTGGGATAGAGCGACAGCAGGTCGGAAATATCCCATATCGAGAGCTTGGAAAAAAGCTCCGCACGCTTTTGTCCTACTCCTTTAAGATACTGTATGGGACTGTTTGGGGAAAGCTCCATAAACCTCCGCCCCTTTCCTTTAGCCTATCTGATGTTAAAAAGCTTCCTTGCGTTTTTTTCGGTAATTTCAAGGATTTCCTCCACCGAAACTTGCTTTATTTTTGCAATTCTTTCCGCCACATATTTTATCATGACCGAATCGCATCTTTCCCCACGGTGGGGAACCGGGCTCATGTATGGGGCGTCGGTTTCCAAAACCAGGCGGTCAAGCGGCACATACCGAGCCGCTTCCACAGGCACACGAGCATTTTTAAAGGTGACAGCCCCTCCGAGGCCGATATACATACCAAGCTTAAGAATTTCCTTAGCCACCTCGACGCTGCCCGAAAAACAGTGAATAACCCCTCTCGGTTTTGTCCGTTTTAAAATTTCCAGCATGTCGTTGTGGGCTTCCCGGTTGTGAACAATTACCGGGAGACAAAGCTCATTTGCCAGTAAAATCTGACGCTCAAACTCTCTTTTTTGAATATCGTGGGGCACACCTTCATAGTGATACTCCAAACCGATTTCACCAATTGCCTTTACCTTTTCGTGATTTGAAAGACTGCGAAGCTTTTCAATATTCACTCCGTTTTCGGTGTTCTCGGGATATATTCCAACGGCGGCGTAAACATTAGGATATTTTTCGGCTAGATCCACCGCTTTTTGACAGCTTTGCTCGTCTGTGCCGCAGGTTATGACCCCGCAGACGCCCGAATGGGGAAAATATTCATTAAAAAGCCGGTCCCGGTCACCGTCAAAACGGTCATCGTCATAGTGTGCATGAGTGTCAAAAATCATTTTTCGGTTCCTTTTCATTTTATTTAAATATTATATGATAGTCACCGCTTTTTTTCAAGCAAAAAAAGAAAAAGCCCGGCAAATTTATTGCCGGGCAAAAAATAAAAGTTCAACTATTCAAGACCGAGAAGCCAATTTACCGAAACACCTAAAATATCGGCAAATGCCACCAATTCATAGTCGTTCACATGTCTGGTCTGACCTTCGATTTTGGAAAGTCCGGAGGCATTCATTTCAATACCTCTGATTTGAATTTGTGCAAGAAGATCCTTTTGCTTCATACCGATGGATTTACGCCTTTGTTCTATCTTTTTTCCCACGATATTACTGTCGCCGATATCCTTTTTTCTAACTCTCATTCCGAAAGCCTCCTTTTTGCCTGGGTAAACGATCTCAATATCTGTAAAGAATTATATTACATGTTTGTAAAAAGAAAATTCTAAATTAGAAAATTTCATAATTTCTCAAAAATTTAGAAATAATATACTGTTTTACAATCATAAGCATTAGGCAGGATATATTATTGTAACTTTGTATCTATTATTTAGAGAAATATTCTTGTATTTTTCTCGGTATGTGGTAAAATGAAAGAGTATAATATGAAAAGGAAGTCTTGCAAATGAGTTTCTCATTGAATTTAAAGGACAATCCCGCCCTGCTCACCGATTTTTGCCAGTTTGGCATGGGCTATGGTGCCATGGGAGAAGACATTGCCCGACGGGCAGCCTGCTTTGACCTGATTTACCGTAATATTCCCGACGGAGGCGGATTTATAGTCTCGGCCGGTCTTTCTCAGCTTATAGATTACCTGAGAAATCTTAAATTTACCGAGGATGACATCGAATACCTTCGCTCGACCCAAAGATTTTCGGAGGATTTTCTGGAATATCTCAAGAAATTCAGATTTACCTGCGACGTATGGGCCGTTCCGGAAGGAACTCCGGTTTTCCCTTTTGAGCCGGTTATTACTGTAAGAGGCCCTCTTATGGAGGCTCAGTTTATCGAGGCGGCTCTGCTTATGATAATAAATCATCAGTCTCTCATTGCCACCAAGGCCTCGCGTATTGTTCGAGCGGCCGACGGCAGGGAGGTATATGAATTCGGAACAAAGCGTTCTCACGGAGCCGGTTCGGCGGTTTACGGCGCAAGGGCGGCGTATATCGGAGGATGTGCCGCCACATCAAATGTTCTTGCCTCAAAGGAATTTGGAATTCCCGCCTTTTCCACCATGACTCACAGTCTTGTCCAGGCCTTCGACACCGAGTATGAGGCCTTTAAATACTATGCCGAGCAGTTCCCCAACAACTGCGTTTTGCTGGTTGACACATACAGCACGGTAAAGTCGGGGGTGCCCAATGCCATTAAGGTATTTGATGAGGTATTAAAGCCAATGGGAGTCCGCCCGAAGGGCATAAGAATCGATTCGGGGGATATAACCTACCTTTCCAAAAAAGCACGCAGGATGCTGGACGACGCGGGATATGCCGACTGTCAGATTACGGCGTCAAATTCCATTAACGAGGACATTGTCAGAGACATGCTTATTCAGGGGGCGCCGGTGGATTCGTTTGCCGTTGGAGAACAGCTTATAACAGCCGCCTCTTGTCCCACCCTTAACGGCGTTTATAAGCTTTCGGCCGTGGAAAAGGAAGGGGAGCTTGTGCCGAGAATAAAGATAAGCGACAATACCGGAAAGATTACCACCCCTGGTTTTAAGACGGTTTGGAGGCTCTTTGACCGGGAGGTCGGCAAGGCCATTGCCGATGTGGTTACCCTAAACGAGGAGGAGCTTGATCAGAACGCACCTTATGAGCTTTTCGATCCCATTCATACATGGAAAAGAAAAACGGTGGACAACTTTGTGGCCCGCCGTCTGCTCCAGCCTATATTCGTTAACGGTCAGTGTGTTTATTCAAGTCCCACTCTTCCCGAGATACAGAGCTACTGCCGTTCACAGATTTCCTCTCTTTGGGAGGAGGTCACACGTTTTGAAAACCCCCACCATTACTATGTTGATATGTCTCAAAAGCTTTGGGATTTGCGTCAGGAGCTGCTTACAAAGTTTTCAAAATAGGAGCTGATTTTGTGAAAAGAATTGTTTCTTTGGTGCTGGCCGTTATAATGGTCTTAAGTTTTTCGGCATGTAAAGGCTCGGACGAACAAAAATCTCCCGAGTCGACCTATTCCGACCCCACCTATTTTGACGGAAAAACCACCGCAAAGGTGGAAAAAGGTCCTGCGCTTGAGGCCCTTTCGGCCGGAAAAATGGAGCTTCAGACCGAGGAGGACGGAGATTATACCTCGGTTACCCTTGGCATGACCGCCGAGGAGTTCGTTCCTCTTTTCAAGGAGGGGGAGTTCCAGCCTGCCGAGCACGACGGATTTTATGAGTATCTTCCGGTTGGAGGGCAGATATTTGTCAGCGCCGAAAATCCATCCGACGGTGCCTGTGCCATTGCTCAGTATGGCGATGTTTTCGGTTTTTCTCCCACTATTACAACCAAGGAGCAGATTAGAAATGTGATGGGCGAGCCGACCTTTGAGGGAATGTATTCAGATGCCTCTTCCTCAAATCTGATTTACGGAACGGCAAACGCAAGCTGCCTTATGTACCAAGCGGACGGGAATGAGCTTTGGTTTATATTTACCTCTTCGGATGTTTTCCAGTCTACCGTCATGTGCAGGTCGGGAAAATTCATTTTTAATATCTAAATGACCGATGCCACGGTCAGGGTTTCTTCCAGCTCGGCATAGATTTTTTCGGCCGGGTTTAAAGATGTCGGAGAGGGTATTTTTATGTCGATACAGGGCCTCTTGACAGCCGACGATACCCATCGCCGGAAAATTCCCTCCGACGGATTGCCAAGCTCGGCCTCCAGGGCGTATCCCGAAAGGGCGGACAGCACCCGTGCCACCCGTTTGGTGTTTTTGTGACAGTTTTCGCCTCGCCATAAAATTTCCCCATTTCCCAGAGAAAAACGGCATATCAGATTGAGGCTGTTTGAAAGTATAAAGTCTCTAAGTCCGGCTGTTTCGGGCTCGCAAAAGGGCTTTTGTCCCGAAAATCCGAATGGGCTTTTTGTATGTATTCCCAAAATTCTTTCTTTCTGTTTCCTTCTATCAAAGTCAAAGTCGAAGTTTCTTTCAAGCTCTACCCCTCCGGCATTTGCACGAAAATTCTTTTCGTCGCCTTGAAGAAAGGCTTTACTCTTTTTGAGCCAGTCTTCCCCAAGGAAGTATCCCTTTGCGAAAATTTCGGCACCGTCGGGATTTGGGCAGGGGATGAAGATAGGTGTGCGCTCAAGAGCCGCCTTTTTAATGTTTATTTCGGAAAGTTCGCGGTTTTTGAAAAGGGCCTCAAAATACCGCTGAGCAAAGGTCATTATTATTTTGGATGTTAGACAGTCGTTAGCTTCAAACCCGCCTATAATCAAATTTGCGCGGTCTTGTTTTCCGGCTGTAAGACCAAAAATATCCCGTCCCATACGGCTTTTTCCCACGGTTATGACGCTTATTTCCGGGAATTTGGTTTTAAGTGCGAAAACTCGGTTTTGCAGTTTGGTATAATCAAAAGATAAGTTGTCCATTTTTCGGCTCCTTGTGTGTTTTTAAGGGTCGATAAATTATATTCGGAGAGACATGGTTTTATGAAATACGAGGAAAAAACTCTTAAAAAGAACTATATATTTAAGGGAAATATTATCAATGTCAGGAAGGACGATGTGCTGTCATTCGACCAAAAGCCCTGCACAAGAGAGGTAATAGAGCATCCCGGCGGGGTGAGCATAATTGCCTTCAACGAAAATGACGAGATTTTTTTGGTCAACCAGTATCGCTATCCCTTTGGGGAAATGATGCTCGAGCTACCGGCCGCAAAGCTTGAAAGGGGAGAGGACCCTCTTGATTGCGCACGCCGAGAGCTTGAGGAGGAAACAGGATATGAGGCCGAAAGCCTCGAACTATTTGACATAATGTATCCTTCTCCCGGATGTCTTGAGGAAAAGCATTATATTTACAGGGCCTACGGTCTCCGTTTTAAGGGAATGCATCTTGATGAGGGAGAGTTTCTCGACGTGGTAACCCTGCCTTTGGAAAAGGCGCTGGATATGGCCTTGAAAAACGAGATAACCGACGCCAAAACCAAAATTGGAATTCTTAAGCTTGTATGTACCGGCGTTGACCGTAAAAAAGTTGACTAAAAAGCCGATAGGCTATATAATAATTTGAAAAAAGAAAGTTGTGAATTTTAATGTTCAGAAACAGTGAAGAGACACGCAGAGAAAAGGACGGAATAGTGTATTTTGTCCGTCCCGACATTGAAGTCGGCTCAAAGACCTATGAACGCCTTGCCGTACAGACCCATTTTGTGCAACGGGGCGAGGATTATATAAAGCTCATTGAAAAATATATTCTTCCCCTTTATGAAGAAGGAGATGTGCTTTCCATAGGCGAGAAGATCATGTCCATGTGTCAGGATAATACAGTGGAGAAAAAGGATGTCAAGCTTGGCTTTTGGGCCAAATTTCTTTCAAAATTCGCCATGCATTCCTCGGCCGGAATAGGTATGGACGAGCCATATAAGCTTCAGCTTGCCATAAATATAGCGGGACTTCCGAGAATTCTTCTTGCCACATTTTGCTCGGCCGTCACCAAGCTTTTCGGAAAACGGGGTGTTTTCTATAAGGTCGCCGGTCACGGAATAGACGGAATAGACGGATTTTATATGCGCTCCTCCTTTGATGTTTACCACGACCTGGCGGTTCTTAACCCCAAGGAGCCCGAAAAGTTGGTTGAGGATATTTATGCAAAATGCGGAGTAACCTCCATGATAGTCGACGCCAACGACCTTAGTATAGAGATATTTGCAAAGTGCAAAAAGCTTGACAGCATTCCCGACAGGACCCTTGTGGGCATGATCGCCGACAATCCCGCCGGTCAGTCGGATGAGCTGACTCCATTCATAATTTGCAGGGAAAAGAAATAATATTTAAACATAAGCCTTTACACGTGACCGAGAGTCCATGTGAGCTTATTTATAAGAGGGTTTAACATGGAAATTTCAAGAGAAAAACAGGCCGTTAAGGTTTCGGTAACGACCATAATAGTTAATGCTT
>CABMOR010000052.1 GCA_902388225.1 uncultured Oscillospiraceae bacterium
GGTTGCTTTGGCGGTGGGCTCAAAGCTTGAGTCCGCCGGTTTTGAGGTGGGATATACCCGAACCGGCGATGTGGCCGTCGACCTTGGGGACCGTGTGCCCATGGCGGCAAATTGGGGTGCCGACTTTGTGGTGAGTATTCACCGAAACTCGGCCTCTCCCGCAGCCACAGGTCTTGAAACCTTCTATCATTTTAAGGAAAATACCGAATCCACCGCCTATAAGCTGGCTTCGGCCATTCAAACCAAGGTTCAGCAGGCCACCGGCTATGTCAACCGAGGAACCAAGGCCGACGGCGACCCAAACTCGGGGGATATCGGCCTTCGCATAACCCGAAATTCCTGGGAAAGAGGTATTGCCGGGGCTCTTATCGAAATCGGATTTATAAGCAATGACAGCGACAACGCCGTTTTTGACAGCAATTTTGACCAAATAACCTCGGCCATTGCAAACGCAGTTTCCGAGACGGCCGGAAACGGAGAGCTGAGCCAAAGCGTTGCGCCTTATATGGAAAACGGAGAGCTTTGGCTTGCCGACTGTAATTCTCTTGAGGGCTGGACAACCGAGTTCGGTACGACCATTTATCCCGAGGACGATTCCCGGGGTCTGACCAGCATGTTCATGACAAACGACGACAACTGTCAGAATAACAACGCAAGCGTGGGGTTAATGGCCTTTATGCGTTATTCAAGCGGATGCTCGGCCGATGTAACCCCCTTTAACCACATCCGTTTTTCCATGTGGTGCGAGATTGACTATGCCACATCCTCCCGCACCGAGGATTATTTCCAGGTCAATTTCATAACCGAGGGTCAGGACGGATATAATCTTTCCATTCCGGCAAGCAGTCTCAGACAGGGATGGAATAACGATTTTGTTTTTGCAATTTCGGACATTCCCAAAGCGGTGGATTCGGCCGATTGGAGTAACATTACCGGCATGAGATTCACATGGTTTAACGTCTCAAACGGCCCAGGCGTCGAATTTAATATTGACAATTTTGTATGCTACTATGCCGAGGATGTGACCGTGATGTCCACCTGCGAAAGGGACACCGAGGATGTATTTGACTTTTGCCAAAACGCCCACGGTACCGAAGAGGGCGGACTGTCCATGAATCCCACCGCCATAAGTGATACCTACCCCGGACTTGACCGGCTTTACAACGCCTTCTACTGCCGTGCCGGAAGAAACTACGGGGACGACGATTATACAAGGAGCTTCAACTATACAAAATATTATCAGTTTGAAGTGCTCATAAAACCGGAAAATGACAACACCCTTGTCATCAGCCACGGCAACGAGCAAAACAACATGGAATGGCAATTTCCAAGCTCGGTGAATGTCACCGGAGGAAAATGGCAGCGAGCCGAAATTAAAATTTCCGACATAGCAAGCTCGGCCGCCCAGGGGGATGTCTCTATCGGTCTTTACGATGTCAATCTTCTACACTTCGCACAGACCCAAAGCGGCAGGTTTATAATTAAAAACATCGCCCTTGTCACAAGCGAATATGCAGATGAACGGCAGACCGCCGTGAATACATTTATAGATGCGGTAAACGCCATAGGAACGGTTAATTCCCAGTCGCAAAACGCCATAAGCCTTGCCGTGTCCCTGCGGCAGGAGGCCGAAAGCTTTATAAATGTTAAGACCGATGAGTTTTTGGCAAAAAGCGAGCTTCTTGACCGGGCGGCAAAGGAATTTGAGCAAATAGGCAAAACCCATACCGTCTCTCTTGAAATTTTTAAGGACTCGGAGGTGTGGAACAACTGCGGCAAAGCCTTTACCCTCGGCTCCATTCAGCCCGAGCAGGCCGGAGGAACCACCTTTAAGGTGGAGAAGGGAAGATACGAAATTTTTGAGGACGGAAATTCCACAAAAATTTTCCTGGAGGTAACGGGGGATATGACCCCCAGAATCGATTATTACACCCTGTCATTCTCGGCAATTGACACAAGTGTCAGAACCCAAAGCTATATTGAAGCAAAATGCAACGGAAAGACGGTGAATAACCGAGACGCCCTTCTTGCGGGAAGCAGAGTTGAGCTGACTGTAAAACCCGCCGGCACCGCCCTTTATGCCTTTGAATGGTCTGAGGGGCAGGAAGGGCAGACGGTTGTTCTTGATGTAAACTCCCCCATAAATGCCGAATGTCTTGTGACCGGAGCCGACACGGGAGATGTTGACCTTGACGGGGAAATTTCGGTAGGTGACGCTCTTAAGGCTCTTCAGGCCGCTGTTTCAAAGATCGAGCTTGAGGGCATATCCTTCAAGGCCGCCGACATCGGAGCAAAGGGAAAAATAACGGTGGGTGACGCCCTGCTCATTCTTCAGGTCAGCGTCAATAAAATACCCCATGAAAGTATCATAATATAAAAAAACGAGGCAGGAAGCTGTTTTCCTGCCTCGATTTTTATTATTCCTTTTCAAGCTTTGCAAATTTTGCCATGAGCTTTTTTGTACCTGCACTGTCAAAGGCGATGGTCAAAAGCACATCTCCGCCAACGGGGGAGGCGTCCAAAACAAGTCCGCTTCCGAAGGCCTTGTGCTTTACCCGATCTCCCGCCGAAAAATCGGTTTTTCCGGTCTCGGCCTTTTTAAAAGCGAAGTCGGGCTTGTGGGATTTGATATAACCTCCTCCGAAATCGGTGACGGTAAATCCGGCCGCGCCAAAGCCCGAACGGGTCCTTCTTTCGGAGGAATATCCTCCGCCCAAGGCAAATTCTCCCTTTGGAACTTCAAAGTCGGGCTCGGCCGAGGAGGCGTTTATAAGGCGGTCGGGGATTTCGGTCAAAAATCTCGAAGGAGCGTTGCGGCCTGTCATGCCGAAAAGCATACGGCAAAAGGAATTGGTAAGACAGAGCTTTCGTTTTGCCCTTGTTATAGCCACATAGGCAAGTCTCCGTTCCTCCTCGATTTCGCTTTCTCCCGCGAAAATCGACTGGGTGCCGGGGAAGATGCTCTCTTCCATGCCCACAACAAATACGTTTTTAAATTCAAGTCCCTTGGCCGTGTGAATGGTCATGAGCACCACCGCGTCGGCGTCGGCATTGAAGTTGTCGAGGTCGGTAATGAGGGCAACTCCGTCGAGATATTCGTCAAGGCTTGGGTCGTCGGAATCCTCCTCATACTGCAAAACCGATGTCTTGAGCTCGTTGACATTTTCCAGCCGTTCCCGTCCTTCCTCTCCCTCGGCCTCAAGAGCGGCAAGGTATCCGCTTTGATTAAGAAGCTCGGTGAGAATGACGCTTGGAGCGGTCTCGTTTGCACTGTCGATTATGGGCTGCATAAAACGGGTAAAGTCCATGAGCCTTTCGGCCGCCCGTGACAGCCCCTCAAACTCGTCGGCCCGCTTTGACGCCTCAAAAAGGCTGATTTGAAGGGTGGAGGCGATGTCGGCAAGCTTGTTTAAGGAGGTGGCGCCGATACCCCTTTTGGGCTCGTTGATTACGCGGCGAAAACGGAGGTCGTCGTTGGGATTTGCGGCAAGGCGGAGGTATGCAAGGGCGTCCTTAACCTCTTTGCGGTCATAGAATTTGGTTCCGCCGATAATGCGGTAGGGAATACCCGAGCGTATAAAGGCGCTTTCCAGGTTTGACGACATGGCGTTCATACGGTAGAGCACGGCGTGGTCCGAAAAGCTCCCCCCCTCCTTGACGCTGTCGAGAATCTCGTCGGCCACAAATCTCGCCTCTCCATATTCATCCCTTGCGGTATAAACCCGGATTTTTTCCCCGCTTCCCATGTCGGTCCAAAGATTCTTTTGCTTTTGGTTGACATTGTGTTTTATGACGGCGTTGGCGGCGTCGAGAATGTTGCCGGTGGAGCGGTAGTTCTGTTCAAGGCGGACGGTAAAGGCGTCCTTATACTGGCTCTCGAAGGAGAGGATGTTTTCGATTGTAGCCCCTCGAAAGCGATAAATACTCTGGTTGTCGTCTCCAACCACGCATATGTTTCTGTGGGCGCCTGACAGCAGCTTTACAAGCATATACTGTGCATGGTTTGTGTCCTGATACTCGTCCACCATTATGTACTTAAACTTGTTTTGATAGAAGCTGAGCACATCGGGGTTTTGTTCAAAAAGCCGGACGGTGTAGCATATTATGTCGTCAAAATCCATGGCGTCGGCCTTTTTGAGCTTTTGCTGATAGAGCTTGTAGGCCTTGGCAATGTTTGAAAGGCGAACATCGCCGCAATTTTCCCTTTCATATTCCTCGGGGGTAATGAGCATGTCCTTGGCTTTGCTTATGTGGGAAAGAATGGTCTTGTAGGGCAACAGCTTGTCCTCGATTCCCAGCTCCTTTTGACAGTCCTTAATAACCCGCTTTGAGTCGTCGGTATCGTAAATTGTAAAGTGGGAGGAAAAGCCGATTCGGTCGGCAAACCGACGGAGCATTCTCAAACAGGCCGAATGGAAGGTAAAGGCCCAAATGTCCCTGCTGTCATCCGAAAGAAGCCCTTCCAGCCGTTCCTTAAGCTCGCCTGCCGCCTTGTTTGTAAAGGTAATGGCCAGGATTTCATAAGGGCGGGGAGGGTTGACGGTCAAAAGGGAATAGAGCCGTGGATTATTGACTTTTTCTCCCTTAAGCACCCGGTTAAGGAGGTCGACATCCTCTTTGCATATGTCTTCGGGCAGACTGTCGCTTTCAAAGGCGCTGCCGTATTTAACCAGATTTCCGATTCGGTTTATGAGCACGGTGGTCTTTCCGCTTCCGGCACCGGCCAAAATAAGCACCGGCCCCTCGGTATGGAAAACCGCCTGCTTTTGCATGGCGTTCATTCTGGAAAAATCTTTTTGTATGATTTTCTTCCTTAAATCAAGGATTGTTTCTTTAAGTGACTCCAAATTTTTCACCTCATTTTATCTTTTCTATTATACCTTTTTTACTCGTCTCTTTCAATAGAAAAAAAGCAAAAGCCTTTAGTTAATTTTATACCCAAACCCCTTGACATTTCGTGTGCGTGCGTGTATAATATCTGTATATTTATGAATAAATATGAATTTTTATACATCCAAGAGGCAAAATATGAAGAAAATATTCATCGACGGAAGCGCCGGAACAACCGGGCTGAGAATTTTCGAGCGACTTAGCCAAAGAGAGGACATAGAGCTCATTACCCTTGACGATTCGGTCCGAAAGGAAAGGGGTGCGAGGAAAGAGGCTATCAACCGCTCCGACATAAGCTTTCTTTGCCTGCCCGACGATGCGGCAAAAGAGGCGGTGGGAATGGTTGAAAACCCCGATACCGTCATAATCGACACCTCCACCGCCCACCGAACCGACCCAGCCTTTACATACGGCTTTCCCGAGGTTGTAGGATACGACAAGATAAAAAATTCCAGGCGCATCGCAAACCCGGGCTGTCACGCCAGCGGCTTTACGGCGCTGGTTTTTCCCCTTGTAAGGGCAGGTATAATAAAGAAAGAGGCACGGCTTTGCTGTTTTTCCCTGACCGGTTATTCGGGGGGCGGGAAAAAGATGATTGCCCTTTATGAGGACAGGGAGCGGTCGCCCTTGCTTTGCGCCCCCCGCCAGTACGGCCTT
This sequence comes from uncultured Oscillospiraceae bacterium, assembly GCA_902388225.1. GTDB lineage: Bacteria > Bacillota > Clostridia > Oscillospirales > Acutalibacteraceae > UMGS1484. The sequence continues at coordinate 5,548 of CABMOR010000052.1, forward strand.
TGCCAGAATCACAAGCATTTAAAGGAGATGGCGGCGGTTGCCGGCCTTGAAAATCCGCCGGTTTTTTGCCCGGTTGTGGGTGATTTTTACAGCGGCATGGAGGTTACGGTCACCCTGAACAGAGGGGATTTTTGCGGTTGTCTTTGGGACATAAAGGAGATTTTTAAGGAGTTTTATAAAAACGGGCTGGTGGAATTTTCCGAGCAGGACGAGGAGGGCTTTTTGTCGGCCGGACTGATGTCGGGCAAGGACAAAATGCTGGTTTCGGCCTTCGGAAACGAGGACAGGATAATTCTTGTGTCGAGATTTGATAATTTGGGAAAGGGCGCTTCGGGTGCCGCAATTCAAAACATGAACATTGTTTTGGGGGTCGACCAAAGGGTCGGTCTTGAGATTTAGGAGGATAAATATGAAGCTGATTTCGGGCGGCGTATGCGCCGCAAAGGGATTTAAGGCAAACGGAATTCACTGCGGAATCCGCAAAAACCGAACAAAGAGGGATCTTGCCCTTGTGGTGAGCGAGAGGGAGGCCTCGGCCGCCGCTGTCTACACCACAAACCTGGTCAAGGGAGCCCCCCTTGAGGTGACAAAAAAGCACATTTCAAAGGGTACCGCCCGTGCGGTCATATGTAACAGCGGTAACGCCAATACCTGCAACGCAAACGGAATTGAGATTGCCCAGCAGATGAGCGAGCTTTTGGCAAAGGAGCTGGGTTTTTCGGCCGACGATGTGGTGGTTGCCTCCACCGGCGTCATAGGTCAGCCCCTTGATATAACGCCCATTGCCCGGGGCATAAAGCCCCTTGCGCAGGGTCTTTCGGACAAAAACAACGCCTTTGCCGCCGAGGCCATAATGACCACCGACACGGTCAAAAAAGAGGTTGCGGTGGAGTTTGAGCTTTCGGGGAAAAAGTGCCGTCTGGGAGGAATGGCCAAGGGAAGCGGGATGATTCATCCCAACATTACAACCGATGCGTCCATATCTCCCAAAATGCTTCAAAAGGCTCTTTCGGGGGACATTGCCGACACCTTTAACATGATAAGCATCGACGGCGACACCTCCACAAACGACATGGTGACCGTCCTTGCAAACGGCATGGCTCAAAACCCCGAAATCACCTGCGAGGGCGAGGATTTCAGCGTCTTTATGAAGGCGCTTAACACCGTCAACATTGAGCTTTGCCGAATGATAGCCGGAGACGGCGAGGGAGCCACCAAGCTTCTCGAATGTAAGGTTACGGGGGCAAAGGACAAGCATGCCGCCAAAGTGGTTGCCAAAAGTGTCATATGCTCATCCCTTTTAAAGGCGGCCATGTTCGGTGCCGACGCCAACTGGGGAAGGGTGCTTTGCGCCATCGGATACAGCAAGGCCGATGTGGATGTTCATAAAATCAACGTTTCCTTTAAATCGGCGGCGGGGGAGATTGCCGTCTGTAAAAAGGGAGCGGGAGTGGATTTTTCGGAAGAAAAGGCCAAGGAAATTTTAAGCGAGAGGGAAATCGAAATTCTGGTCGACCTTTCGGAGGGACAGGACGAATCGACGGCATGGGGCTGTGATTTGACCTATGATTATGTAAAAATAAACGGAGATTACAGAACCTGAGAGAAGGAAAGAAAATGAACAGTGATTTTTCAAACGCCCAGCGGGCCGAGGTGCTGACCCAGGCCCTTCCTTACATAAAGAGGTATAACGGCAAGATCGTCGTGATCAAATACGGCGGTAACGCCATGATAAACGAGCAGTTAAAGCAGCAGGTCATGGAGGACATTGTGCTGCTGTGGCTTATCGGCATAAAAATCGTGCTTGTTCACGGGGGCGGACCCGAAATCAGCGACCTTATGGGAAGGCTTGGAAAAAAGGCTGAATTTGTCGACGGACTTCGTGTTACCGACAAGGAAACGGCCGACATTGTCCAGATGGTGCTGGCCGGAAAGGTCAACAAGACCCTTGTTAATCTTCTGGAAATGAAGGGCGGCCGTGCCATGGGAATTTCGGGCATGGACGGACGCCTTATTGAAGCCGAGATTAAGGACGAGCGGCTTGGATATGTGGGAAGGATAACAAGCGTTAACATCACCCCCATAAACGACCTGCTGGAAAAGGGATATATTCCCGTGGTTTCCACCGTGGGATGCGATCCGGAGGGAAATGTGTATAGCATCAACGCGGACACGGCGGCGGCGTATATTGCGAGGCCAACAAGCAGTATGGCTCCAACGACACCG
>CABMOR010000053.1 GCA_902388225.1 uncultured Oscillospiraceae bacterium
TGCTGATAAAAAATTCTTGCCTCTGACATGATAAAAGACTCCTTTATAATAATTTTTTAGAAATAACAGAAGATTGATAAATTCATCAATTTTCCCTGTCGAGATAGCTGACAATAAGGTCTCCGCACTGTTTACAGCCCACCTGAACCATTCCTTCGCTCATGATGTCGGCGGTACGGTAGCCGTCGTCCAAAAAGGCGGAAACCGCCGCTTCGACGGCGTCGGCTTCTTTGGCCATGTCAAAACTGTATCTGAGCATCATGGCTGCCGAAAGTATTGTTCCGATGGGGTTTGCAATGTCTTTTCCGGCAATGTCGGGAGCAGAACCGTGAATGGGCTCGTAAAGTCCGCAGGAGGTCGCTCCAAGGCTTGAGGAGGGTATCATTCCGATTGAGCCGGTAATCATGGAGGCCTCGTCGGATAATATGTCTCCGAACATATTTTCGGTTACCACAACGTCAAACTGGGAGGGGTTTTTTACAATCTGCATGGCACAGTTGTCAACCAACATGTCCGAAAGCTCCACATCGGGATATTCCTCGGCCAGCCTGTGCATAACCTTTTTCCAAAGGCGGCTGCTGTCCAGTACGTTGCTTTTTTCCACCGAGCAAAGGCGCTTGCCCCGCTTTCTTGCGGTTTCAAAGCCTATTCTTCCGATTCGTTCAATTTCACCTTCGCTGTACTTAAGAATATCCGTGGCCACATCGCCTTCGGTCTGATGCTTGCCGAAATAAATTCCTCCCGTAAGCTCACGGACAATGATGAAATCAATGCCTCGGTCGACAATGCTTTTCTTAAGGGGAGAGGCGTCGGCAAGCTGGGGCCAGATTTTGGCGGGACGGTTGTTGGAATAAACCTCCATTCCGGCTCTTAGCCTGAGAAGCCCCTTTTCGGGACGCATGTTTCCGGGAACATCGTTCCACTTGTTTCCGCCCACCGCTCCAAGCAGCACGCTGTCGGAATTTTTGCATTTCTCAAGCTCTGCCTCGGGAAGGGGGTCGCCCCATTTGTCGATTGCACAGCCGCCCATGTCAACATCGGTATAGTTGAAGGTGTGACGGTATTTTTCCGCCACCTTGTCAAGCACCCGTATGGCCTGATTTATAATTTCGGGGCCTATTCCGTCTCCCCGTATGACCGCAATGTTTTTAGTCATTGTCTTTTCCTTCCTTCAGGGATTTTAAAAGTCCGCCGCATTTGATTATGTTTTGAATAAAGGGCGGGAAGGGCTGAGCCTTATAGGTCTTGCCGGTGGTAACATCGGTAATTACTCCCGTGTCAAAATCTACCTTTACCAGGTCGTCGGCATTTATTTCTTCGGCCGCCTGTTCGCACTCCAAAATCGGCAGACCGATGTTTATGGCATTGCGGTAGAAAATCCGGGCAAAGCTTTTTGCGATAACACATCCCGTACCGCAGGTCTTTATGACCAGGGGGGCGTGCTCTCTCGAGGAGCCGCAGCCGAAATTCCATCCGGCAACAATAACGTCTCCTTTGTTTACCTTCTTTACAAATTCGGTGTCTATATCCTCCATACAGTGGAGGGCGAGTTCTTTGGCGTTGGGGGTGTTGAGATAACGGGCGGGGATGATGACGTCGGTATCCACATTATCGGGATATTTAAAAACCTTTCCCTGAGTATTCATGTTTAAGCCTCCTTGTATTCGGTGATATAACCGGTCAGCGCACTTGCGGCGGCGGTATGGGGAGAGGCGAGATATACCTCGCTGTCGACATGGCCCATACGGCCGACAAAATTGCGGTTGGTGGTGGAAATACAACGCTCACCGGCGGCGAGTATGCCCATATATCCTCCAAGGCAGGGGCCGCAGGTGGGGGTGGAAACAATGGCGCCCGCGTCGATAAAAGCGGTATACCAGCCCCGCTGTACACAGTCTCTGAGTATCTGCATGGTTCCCGGGATGATTATACAGCGAACACCTTCGGCAACCTTTTTACCGTTTAGGATTTTGTATGCGGCTTCCATGTCTTCAAGACGGCCGTTGGTGCAGGAGCCGATTACAACCTGGTCGATTTTTATGTCGTGAAGCTCGCGGGCGGGATGTGTGTTCTCGGGAAGGTGGGGACAGGCAACCGTGGGAAGAATTTCACCAAGGTCGATATCTATGACCTTTTCGTATTCGGCATCGTCGTCTGCCGAGAAAACCACCGGTTCTCTCTCGCTTCTGCCCTTTAAATATTCCATGGTGACATGGTCCACCGGGAAAATTCCGTTTTTGGCACCGGCCTCTATGGCCATGTTGCAAATGCAAAGACGGTCATCCATGGAAAGGCCGGAGACTCCCTCGCCCGAAAATTCCATGCTCTTATAAAGAGCGCCGTCCACGCCTATCATGCCGATGATGGTGAGAATAACGTCCTTTCCACTACAGTTGTCGGCCAACTTTCCGGTAAGATTGAATTTAATGGTCGAAGGGACCTTAAACCAGGCGGATCCCGTCGCCATTCCGGCGGCCATATCGGTGGAACCCACTCCGGTGGAGAAAGCTCCAAGGGCACCGTAGGTGCAGGTATGGCTGTCGGCTCCGATTATGCAGTCACCGGCCGTAACCACTCCCTGCTCGGGAAGAAGGGCGTGTTCAATGCCCATTTTACCAACATCGTAAAAATGGCTGACGCAATGTTCGCAGGCAAACTCACGGCAGGTTTTGGACTGCTCGGCCGCCTTGATGTCCTTGTTGGGGACAAAATGGTCAAGGACTATGGCCACCTTGTCCTTGTTGAATACCTTGTCAAATCCGGCCTTCTTAAATTCGTTGACCGCCACCGGAGTGGTAATGTCGTTGCCGAGGACAATGTCCAGCTTGGCGTTTATAAGCTGGCCCGCCGACACATTTTCAAGTCCGGCATGAGCCGCAAGGATTTTTTGGGTCATGGTCATTCCCATTTTATTTTCCTCCCTTGGTCATATTATGGAAAGCGCTGAGCAGCGCATTGGTATTTGCGGTGATAACGTCGGTATCGGTGCCTGCTCCCCAGAACATATTGCCGCTTTCATCCTCAAGACCGATGTAGGAAGCGGCCACACTCTGAGAGCCTTGCCCCTGCATGCTGTGCTGGGTGTAAACCTGCAGGGTATAGTTTTTGCCGGTGTAGGTGCAAAGGGCATTGTTAATGGCACTGAGGGTTCCGTTGCCCTCTGCCTCCAGTTCGGTTTCTTGGCCGTTTTTCATAAAGGTGATGTCTATCTTGACGGCGTCGTTTTCTCTTACAAAATCAAAGTCTGTAACTTCAATGTCGGTTTTGAGATTCAGATAGTTTTGCTCAAAAATTTCCAGAATCTCGTCGGGTTTAAGCTCTTTGTGCCCGCGGTCGGAAATATCCTTGCAGAGATAACTGAAATTCTCCCGCATTTTTTGGGGCAGATTATAACCGAAGGTCTGCTCCAAAAGATAACCGATTCCGCCCTTGCCCGACTGGGAATTGACCCTGATAACATCGGCGTCGTAGGTTCGGCCGATGTCCTTGGGGTCGATGGGAATGTAGGGAACACTCCACTGATGAAGCTTTTTCTTGGAGCGGTATTTCATGCCCTTTGCAATGGCGTCCTGATGAGAGCCGGAAAATGCGGCGAAAACCAGCGCTCCGGCATAGGGAGCTCTTTCATAGACGTGCATACGGGTGCATTTTTCGTATTCCTCAACCAGACGGTTCATGTCCGAAAGATCCAGTTTTGGGTCGACCCCGTGGGAATACATGTTCATGGCAAGGGTGATGATGTCAACATTTCCGGTTCTTTCACCGTTGCCGAAAAGAGTTCCTTCCACTCGGTCGGCGCCGGCAAGCAGGGCAAGCTCGGTGTCTGCCACTCCGGTTCCACGGTCGTTATGGGGGTGGAGGGAGAGGGTGACGAATTCACGGTATTTGAGATTTTCGCTCATGTATTCAACCTGAGAGGCGTAAACATGAGGAAGGCTCATTTCCACCGTTACCGGAAGATTTATAATAACATTGTTGTCTTCGCTGGGTTCCAATACGTCGAGTACGGCGTTGCAAACCTCCAGAGCGTATTCCGGCTCGGTGCCGGTAAAGGATTCGGGAGAATATTCAAAACGGAAGTTACCCTGATATTCGCCGGCAAGCTTCTTTACAAGCTTTGCGCCGTCGACGGCAATCTGTTTTATTTCCTCCTTGCTCTTTTTAAAGACCTGCTCACGCTGGGCAACGCTGACCGAATTATAAAAATGAATAATGGCGCTGGGAGCACCCTTGCAGGCGTCAAAGGTCTTGCGGATTATGTGCTCTCTGCACTGGGTAAGAACCTGAACGCTTACATCGTCGGGAATCATGTCGTTGTCAATAAGGGTTCTGAGAAACTCATACTCGGTTTCGCTGGCGGCGGGAAAGCCTACTTCAATTTCCTTAAAGCCCACGTCAAGCAGAACCTTATAATATTCCAGCTTTTCCTCAAGGCTCATGGGAATGACAAGGCTCTGATTGCCATCGCGCATGTCAACGCTGCACCACACTGGGGGACGCTCAACACGGTCCTTGTTGACCCATTTGTTGTACTTTCGGTCGACAGGGAAATATCCCGGCCGGTATTTGCTTGAATCCATCATAAATATTACTCCTTTTCCGGTATTTACTCAACAGTAGGCTATAATGCACGGAATTTACTTGACCCCGGGGATAGGGCAAAATAAAACACCCGTTTCAAAGCCTTTTGCTGCTTTGAGACGGGTGTAAAAATCAGTTTTGCACTCGCGGTACCACTCAAATTGCGGATATATAATCCGCCTCCTCTTCGAAGTCCAACAACTTCTATGCACTAACGTAGCATATACGGGTCACCCTACACACAACTGCTTCAGGCTTCCGGCTCGGAAGTGAGAGGACATGGATATATCACATGCTGAATTGCACCAAACATCAGCTCTCTGAGATGCTTTTCTCCATGACCATTCTTCGTCATTGCCTTTTCAAATATTTATTTTCTATATATTATCACAGCATGATTAAAAAGTCAAGAGGTTAAAAAATGTTTTATTTGCCATATAAAGTGAAGGGGAAAGCGGGTTTTACAGTTTTGCAGCCTTGATTTAACGGTTTTTTCGTGAACCCGGCATACTTTATGATGCTTCGGAGGTCTTTTGGGTACCCGATTCATAAATAAATTTGAAAATTAGCACGGATGTTTCCCAAACGAAAGTTTGCGTCATTTTAAAAATGCCCGGGGAAGGAGATGCGGTGAAATTTTTATAGAAATACGTGCCGCAAACGGCGGGAAAAACGAAAGATTAAAAAGTCTCGGGACATATTTTTAAAATGAAAATACAGGGGAAATTACAGTTTTGTTATTTGCATAAAAATTTATTGACAAAGCAATAAATTATGTATAAAATATTCAACAAGAAGGAACTTTTTGTCAAAAATAGCATAAATAAGGTCAAAATACAATTTCCCCAAAGTAAATATACTGAAAGACAGGTATTTTTACGCTGTCGACCGTTAAAAAACATAAAAAGGTGAGAAGTATGAAAAAATCGTCGTTTAAATTTTTAGCGTTTGTTCTTTCTTTTTTAATTGTGATTCAAGGGTTTTATGCCCCGATGAGCGTCGTTGCCGAAAGTGTTGTTACGCCGTCCTAATATCTAATTAGAAATAATATGGGACTATTTAACTGGATTGCTTTGTCTTTTTCGCAAATTGTCACCATTGATGCTACGGGTACGGAATCTATTATTTATGATGTGAATTCAATGCAACTTACAAAAATGATAGTAACCATAAGTGTTATTTGTGTACTTGTTTTTTTCGCTGTCGCAGTTGTTGTTTGGCAATTCATTAAGTTGAGGCGTTGTAATTAACCATACCGGTAAGCATCGCGTTTGGTCACCCAAACGCAGACTTGTCAGGAATATTCCTGAAACCTTTAAGGAATTGGGATAATCCCAACAAACTGCATTTTGTCCCCAAAAGGCGATATTTACTGGCACATAACAGATCCATTCTCTTTTTCGGCAGGTAACACCACGAAAATTCAGACCCGGAGGGGACAACCCCTCCGGGTAATATGGTGAAATTCATTGCAAAACCCAGCGAATTCGGCCTGTACTACCTCAACTCCCGCTACTACGACCCCGCCATGTGCCGGTTTATTAATACAGATTCATCTTTGCATGAGAAAAATATTGAAGGATTAAACTTATATGCATATTGTGGCAATAATCCTGTTAGATATTCAGATCCAACCGGGGAATGGTTTGGCATAGATGATGCAGTAGTTGGAACAACAATAATTATTTTTGGAGGTTTGACTCTTTTAAGTATATTAGGTGTTGCATGGGCAACTGATATACAGGAAAAGTTTGCAGGAGCATTTTTCAATGATTTTAGTAATCTATTAAATTTGTTCTCAAAACAGTCAAAAAAATCCGGAAAAGAAAAGGGTAACGATATTCCAAGTTGGGTAAATAAAGGTCTTGTTGTTTCAGATCTATCTGCATAGGAAAATGCAAGTAGAATGCTTGATGATAAATATGGAAAAGGAGGTTGGCATAAGGGACCAAACTCAGAATACAATAAAATTGTAAAATGGATTAGCCGTTCATTAAATGTGATATATGTTCCTGATTCCATAGATTACTCTGGTAAATTTTTCTATGACGATTTTGGAAATTATATGTATTCAGTATATAGTCTTAATTATGACAGTGGATATTATTCTAAATATGAGCTGTATATAGTAATCGAAGGGAATTTCTGGAGGGTTTTTGAATGAAAAAAGCGATATATGAAATTGTGCACAAGCGTAAAGTGGAGTTTTTGCAAGGCGAATGGGTTTGTGACCGCAAAGAAATCGGATATTTTACTTCAAAGGCCGTTGTAAAAAAGATTTTGAAAACATACAGGCTAATAACAGGTTTTTGCGATTATCCGACCGATTTTGTCGTCACCAAACACATGATAGATTTTCACCGAAGGAAACGACGTGATTATATTTATGTACTCGACCATTTTTATGAAGATGATGACGGCTACGATATAGTAACCGAACCTTGGCTCTTTTCAACTTTAAAAGAAGCTAAAGAACAAATGGAAAAATTAAAAAATAATATACCGTTTTGCTATCATCCAAATGATTTTTTGATTTCCAAATGCAGATTGAATAAATGCCAATGGACAGAAGGCTTTACCATCGACGGCAAACAAGATGTAAAGAAAAAAATGGATAACTAAATCCATGCGTTTCGTAGTCGGTACGGTTGTAATTCCAATCCATGGCCATTCCGGAATGGTGTAGGAAAACGGCCGGCAGCTCAAGAGTATAGTCAAGGGGGACACCACCCTTGAATTTACATATGACATAAACGGTCAGCGTCAGAGCAAGGTGGAGAAGAAAAACGGAACGACGGTTCACACCACCAAATATTACTATGACGGAACCAAGCTTGCGGCCGAAAACAAGGACGGAACCATAGTCTGGTATGACTATGACGAGAACGGCGTGCCCATAGGAATGAGGGTGAACGGACAGGATTATATCTTCCGCCGGAATCTGCAGGGGGATATAGTGAAAATATTCAACTCTGACAACGACCCGGTGGTAGGATACAACTACCAAAACGCCTGGGGAGGCGGAGTGGAGGTCACGGGACCGCTTGGTGGAAGTATAGGAAAATATAACTCCCTGCGCTACCGGGGCTATTACTACGACGCCGAATTCGGCCTATACTACCTCAACTCCCGATACTAT
>CABMOR010000054.1 GCA_902388225.1 uncultured Oscillospiraceae bacterium
TTGCCCGGTTTAAAAAACTGCTTGCGGCCGCCGCCCTTATGCTTGTTTTGTTTATAATTTTAAATATTGCGATTCCTATCGGATTTGTAGATGCCACCGGAGAGTTTTTTGCCGGTTTTTCAGCTTCGGGAGAGGGATTCCCCCTTAACATTTCCTCCTCATCGGGGGAATATATATCGGGTGTGGGAACAGATTTGGCTCTGCTTTGCGAATCCACCCTGATTCTTTACAATTCCGGGGGAAAACAAATATACAACCGTCCCCATGGTTTTGCAAACCCCGCCCTTGCCACCTCTTCCTACCGAGCGCTTGTTTACGACCGGGGAGGAAAAGGGTATCGCATTGAAAGACGGAGAGGTACCGTCCTTGAGGGAACGGCCGACATGGAAATAATAACCGGAGCTATCGGTGAAAAGGGCGGATTTGTGCTTGCGACCCGTTCGGGAAGCTATGTCAGCGATGTAGTCGCCTTTGATGAAAACGGTAATGAGAAATGCACATGGCATTCCTCCGAGCGGCAGGTGGTCTCGGTGGCTGTGTCTGACAACGGTCGGTACATGGGAGTCGGCGCCCTTGCAGGTGAGAACGGAAAGATGGTGTCAAGTATTCTGATTTTTGCCCTAAACGGCGGAACGGTCATATGCGACCAAAGCTTTGAGGGGTCGAATGTCGTTTCTCTTGATTTCAAGGGAAACGTGCTTGTGGGAGTGCTGGACAATATGCTAACCTCCATAAATACCAAGGGGGAGAGAACCGATTTTAGTCTTGAATCGGGAAAGGTTTCCTGCTTTGCGCAAAGTTCTTCCTCGGTAGCCGTTACCGTGGAGAAATATAACGATTCGGCCAACAATCAACTCATGATATTCGACAAAAAACTTCAGCGGCTTTGTGCCGCCGATATAGGAGCCGAGGCTGTTTCCCTTTCACTCACCGGAACCAAGGCGGTGGTGCTTTCGGGAGAGAAGGTCGTATCTTTTAACAGCAGAGGCGAAAAGATAAAGGAGCAGGAGGCTTCGGCCGATGCCCGCCAGATAATAACATCGGGAGCCGGAACGGCACTGCTGGGTTCGGTTACCCTTGAAGGCAGAAAGGTGTAGCGTATGAATATTGTTTTTGATATAATATGTATTGCCGTTCTTGTACTCATAACCGTAAAGGGGGCAAGAAAGGGTTTGGCGTCTATGCTTGTTTCTTGTGTCGGAACCGTGGTGGCCGTCGCTCTGGCTCTGTCTCTCGCATCCCCTGTTTCAGAGCTTTGTTACAACACCTTTTTTGAAAGCAAGATTCAGTCCGAGGTGAATAAGGCCGTCATGGACGGGGCGGATAACCCTGTGAGTAGCGGCGCCCAAACCGCCAAGATACTTTTGGAGCAAAACGGTACGGTGTCGGGTCTTCTCAAAACCTTCGGAATATCTACAAATGAAATCGAGATGGCCGCATCGTCGGAGAATATATCGGCCGCAAGTTCGAACATAGTGGAAAATGTCATAAAGCCGCCGCTTCTTTCTCTCCTGAAAACCGTCGTGACGATTATTCTGGGAATAATATTGCTTGTGCTGGTTTTGGTGCTTTCAAAGGTCACCCGAAAGGTATTTAAAATCACACCCTTCAAGGGAATTGACAAGACGCTGGGGGGTATTCTCGGACTGCTTGAAGGCCTGATTATCGTATATCTCCTTGTGAGCGTCACCAGGTCGCTGACCGTGGCTCTCCCTAACGGATTTTGCGGATTGACGGCCGAGGAGCTCGGCCGATCGGTTTCATATAAGCTTATGACCAGCTCAATCCCCGAATCGGTAACAAAACTTTTTAACCGCAGCTAACGGAGGACGTATGAAAAATAAGATATTTACAGTTCCGAACTTTCTTTCGGCATTGAGAATAATTCTTGTCCCCTTTATCGTGGGTCTTTACCTGAAAAAGCACATGGTTGCCGCAACCGTGCTGGTTTTGGTGTCGGGAATTTCAGATATGCTGGACGGCTTTATTGCCCGCAAATTTAATCAGGTGTCGGATCTGGGAAAACTGATCGATCCCATTGCCGACAAGCTGACCATGATTGCCGTGGTATTTCTTGTGGCCATACATCATCTGCCCATGCGTGTCATGCTTTATGTTTTGGCTGTCAAGGAGGGACTCATGCTTATTGGTGCAGTGACACTTTTCGGAACCGGAGCCCGTCCCTGTCAGGCCAAAATTTTCGGAAAGCTTGCCACCGCCGCCCTTTATGTAACCGTCTTTTCGGTTATGTTGACCGACATAATCGGATTTTTAACAAAGAGCGCACCCATTATTCCCGAGTCTGTGCTTTGGGTGATGGCAATAATATGCTGTATACTTACGGTTGCTGCGCTTGTTCAATATGCAATTATTTTCGTTGCTATAAAACAGGGAAAATATGATCTTACCACCGAAAAAATCAAAGGAGCTGCCAAATGAAACCCACACTTTGCTCAAGATGCAAAAAACGCCCTGCCGTGGTTTTTATAACCAAAATGGAGGGAGACAAAACCACCCCGGAGGGACTTTGCCTTAAATGTGCCAGGGAGCTGAATATCGGCCCCGTGACCGACATGCTTAACAAAATGAACATTTCCGACGAAGACCTTGATTCCATGACCGAGGAAATGATGAATATGTTCGGAATTGATCCCGACGACCCCGATGCCGACGGTGACGACTCTTTTGAAACCGGCGGCGCCGCCACATTTCCCAACATGATAAATCAATTTTTCGGAGGAAATGTACCCGCAGGGGAAGAACGGGAAGATGAAGGCGGGGAACAGGTCAAGGACCGAAAATCCAAAAAGAATGACAAAAAGAAAAACGCCAAAAAGCGCAAATATCTCGGACTTTACTGCACCGACCTGACTTCAAAGGCAAGGCAGGGAGAGCTCGACCGTATTATCGGCAGGGACAGAGAGCTCTACCGGGTTATTCAGATACTTTCCCGCCGAACCAAAAACAACCCCTGCCTCATAGGGGAGCCGGGTGTGGGCAAGACGGCTATTGCCGAGGGTCTTGCCCTTAAAATAGCGGCGGGAGATGTTCCGGCCAAGCTTATGGACAAGGAAATTTTCCTTTTGGACATGACCGCTCTTGTGGCGGGAACCCAGTTCAGGGGCCAGTTTGAAAGCCGCATAAAGGGTCTTATTGACGAGGTTAAGGCCGAAGGCAATATTATTCTGTTTATCGATGAGGTTCATTCTCTTGTGGGAACCGGAGACAGCGAAGGCTCAATGAATGCCGCAAATATTTTGAAGCCTGCCCTTTCCAGAGGAGAGGTTCAGGTCATCGGCGCCACCACCTTTAACGAATACCGTAAGCACATTGAAAAGGACAGTGCCCTTGAACGGCGTTTCCAGCCGGTCAAGATAGACGAGCCCTCGGTTGAGGACACGGTTGCCGTGCTTACGGGGATTAAGGAATATTATGAGAAATTCCACGGAGTAACCCTTTCTAAGAACATTATCCGGCAGGCCGTCACCCTTTCGGAAAGATATATAAACGACCGCTTCCTCCCTGACAAGGCCATCGACCTTTTGGACGAGTCCTGCGCCTGCGCCGCCCTTCGCAACAAGGCAGCCGACAGACTTTATGTTGTCAACAAGGACATTTCGGCTCTTAACTGTGAACTTGAAGAGCTTGAAGAGCAAACCGAAAACCCTGATTTTGAGCGCATTGCCGAGGTGAAGACCGAGCTTGCTGCCAAGGGCAAGGAGTCGGAGGAGCTGGCAAAGAAGGCCGGCGGAGGCCGCGTAACCGAGGACGATCTCGCCCATGTAATCGAGCTTTGGACCGGAATTCCGGCCTCCAAGGTCAAACAGAGCGATATAAACCGCCTTAAGGGACTTGAGGATCGTCTTAAGGAAAAAATCATCGGACAGGACGGTGCGGTCGAGCTGGTTTCCAAGGCTGTTCGCCGTTCGAGAGTGCAGATAAGCGCCCGCGGCCGACCCGCCTCCTTTATCTTTGCGGGGCCGACCGGAGTAGGTAAGACCGAGCTTGTCAAGGTGCTGGCAAAAGAGCTTTTTGACACCCCCGAAACCCTTATACGCCTCGATATGTCGGAATTTATGGAAAAACATTCGGTGTCGAGGATAATCGGTTCTCCCCCCGGATATGTGGGATATGACGAGGCGGGACAGCTTACCGAAAAGGTCAGAAGAAAGCCCTATTCGGTCATTCTGTTTGACGAAATCGAGAAGGCTCATTCCGACGTTATGAATATACTTCTTCAAATTCTCGACGACGGTCACATAACCGATGCTCATGGCCGAAATGTCAGCTTTGAAAACACCGTCATTGTCATGACCACCAATGCCGGCAGTCAAAACACCGGCGGAGGTCTCGGCTTCGGTCAAAGCGTCAGTCAGATGTCTGCCGAAAAGACCATGAAGGCGCTTAAGGAATTTTTGCGTCCCGAGTTTATCGGAAGGGTGGATGAGGTTGTTTGCTTTAATCCTCTGACCCTTGAAGACTATCGCCGGATTGCGGGTCTTATGCTTGAGGAGCTAAAAGAACCCCTTGAGGAAAAGGGCTATGCCTTTAAATGGGACAAGGAGGTTCAAAGCTTCCTTGCCAAGGAGGCTTTCGGAGGCTTAAGAGGCGCAAGAGATTTGAGAAACGCCGTCAGAAGAGAGGTTGAGGACAAAATTGCCTCGGCTATAATAGATAATTATGACCGAGGAATTTCCGGGTTTGAGCTTACAAGCGAAGGAATAAAGGTCATACAATAAAAAAGGGCTGTGCGGAAGAATTATCTGCACAGCCTTTTGATTTTTCATATGTCTTTTTTAGGAACCCTTAAAATATCCCCCTCTTCAAGTTCAAAGGGGCAGGGGATGGTTACTGTTTCCTGGGCGCAGTCCACCGATTGCCCCTGAGAATTTATAATTTCGGTAACCTCAAAGCCTTTTGAAAGGAATTTCGGAGAGACGATTTCCATTTTGTCGCCCACCGAGAATTTTCCCCGCTGTTCAACCCTTATAACGCCGTTTTCACAGTCTTTAACCACCCCGGCGAAGGAACATTCGCTTATATAGGGAACCTGCTCGTCGGGACGGTATTTTTCAAGCTGGCCGAGATAAAAGCCGGTGCAGTAGGGACGGTGGCTTACACAGTTCAGCTCACGGTTGAGCACCTCGATGTCCTTAAAGCCGTCCAGCCTTTTTCGGTAGGCGTTTACCACCGTGGCAACATAATAGGGGGTTTTCATTCTTCCCTCGATTTTAAAGGAGGTCACCCCCGCATCTATCATGGAGTCGATAATGTCCATGCAGTTCATGTCTCTCGAGCTTAAAATATTTGTTCCGTTTTTCGTTTCTTCAATTTGAAAGAACTCCCCCGGGCGCTTCATTTCGGTCAGATGATAGCTCCAGCGGCAGGGCTGGGTACATTCGCCCCGATTTCCGCTCCGGTGGGAAAGATAGGGGCTTAAAAAGCAACGCCCTGAATATGACATGCACATGGCTCCGTGGACAAAACACTCGATTTCCATGTCAAAAGGAAGCTTTTGCTTCATTTCACAAATTTCCGAAAGGGTCATTTCCCGCCCGGTAACCACACGCCTTGCTCCCATTTCATAGTAAACAAGAGCCGATGCATAGTTTTGACAGTTGGCCTGGGTGCTTATGTGAACCGGAAGGTCGGGTGCGGCTTTTCTCACGGCCGAAAGGGCGCCTATGTCGGATACGATGACCCCGTCGACATTTGCACCGTAAAGCTCTTTTGCATAGCTTTTTAACGGCTCTATTTCCGAATTTTTTGCAAAGGAATTAACCGTCACATATAATTTTTTTGAAAGGCTATGGGTGTATTCTGCGGCCCGGACAATTTCCTCAATACCAAAGCCTGAGGTTTGGGCCCGAAGCTGCATAAACGGACCGCCTATATAAACCGCATCGGCACCGAAGCGCAGGGCGGTCTTTAAGGTTTCCATATCTCCGGCCGGAGCCAGAAGCTCGGTTTTTTTCATCATAACAGCTCCCTGAAATAAAGTCCGTTGGTTTTTTCTCCTTCGAGCGAAAGCCCTTTTTTATAAGCCCTAAAGACTTCCCGACATTTTTCGGCCTTTTCGATCGTAAAATAAAGCGTCATAAAATCTATGCCCGAAATGTTTTTGTCGGATAGGACGAGTGGGCGGGAATTAAGCAGGGTTGAATATCGGCGGTTTGAACAGAGCAGGGTAAAGTCAATTCCCTTTCGGTCGGTCAGCACCCTTTTACCGGCGCACCCTTTACAGCCGTACCTGCCTTTTCCGGGACAGTTTCTCAATCTCATAAGGGGAAGATATCCGTAGCCGATAATTCCCCGTGAAAGCTCGCCCGAGAGCCCCTTGATTTTTTGCTCGCACAGCTCGAAGGATACGGTGGCCGAATCCGCCCCCATTTCCTCAAGACATTTTAAGGAAAGTGAGTTGAGGATGTTAAACCCGTGTCCGCAGTGTATCTTAAATCCGTGCTCTTTGGCCAGAAAGATGCCGCCGATGTTTTCCACCGACAGCGTTGTTATCCCGAGTTTCTTAAGGGACAAAAGCTGTGACTGAATATTTTGACTGTCAAACATAAGGGCGGGAAGCTCTCCGTAAAGGGTTTCGCCGAATCCTTTTGCCCTCTCCGGGCTTTCCAGTATGCGATCGATGGGGAGAATGTATCCTTCGGCATTTTCCGCCGCCTCAAGCTGACCGAAGTTTTCCCCTCGGATTAAATATTTAAGCGTATTTTCTTCATGGGGCTTTTGAGGGATTATCAAATCAAAAAATTTGTGGGGAACCGGCGCTGCGAAAAGCTCGGTTTGCTTGTCAACCGCCTCTCTTCTCATGGAATTTAAGGCGGGCAGAGGAAGAAGCAACCCGGGGTCAAAGTCGAGCTCAAGGCTGTCTATAAAGAACGGAGTTCCCCCGGTTTTTGAAATTTGTTTAAGAGCGGTATTGTAATCAATGGGACGGTTTTCGGCCTTTTTCGGAGTTTCGCTAAGGACCGATACGGTGCCTTTTTCCGAGGTAAGGGAGAGTAGGGCAGGACGGCCGCTTTTTACCGAAAGCTCGGCATTAAGGGGGATTCTTTTATACTCGTTTTTATAAATAGCCGAAAGCTTTGAAAGCACTCGGTCGGCCGATACCACATCCTCCTTTGTGCGGTGGCCGAACATATCAAGGTCTCGCTTTCCCTTTATATATCCGTCGGTAAAGCCGCTTCGGGAAAAAACCTTTTGAAGTGTGTCAAGATCGGGCTTTTGACCCTTTTGAGCCGCCTTGCAGGCCGTGACCGCTGCCGCAACATACTCCGGACGTTTCATTCGCCCCTCTATTTTAAAGGAGCAAACCCCCGCCCTTTCCAGTTCCTTTATATATTCAATGTGGCACATATCCTTAAGGGACAGGGCATATTGCCTTTCCCCCGATTTAAAGTTCAGACGGCAGGGCTGGGCGCACATACCTCGGTTGCCGCTTCGTCCTCCCAGCATAGATGAAAGATAACAGCAACCCGAAACCGACATGCAAAGGGCGCCGTGAATAAAGACCTCGATTTCAAGAAAGGTGTTTTTGGATATATATTCTATTTCTTTAAGGGACAGCTCTCTTGAAAGAACCACCCGGGAAAATCCCATTTGCTCAAGCTGTTTTGCACCATAGAGGTCGTGAACGGTAAGCTGTGTGGAGGCGTGAAGGGGCAG
>CABMOR010000055.1 GCA_902388225.1 uncultured Oscillospiraceae bacterium
TTATATGCTTTGCCTTTAAAACTTGCCGAAATTTCTCCCCTTTCATCGGCGAGAAAAACCCTTCTTCCCCTTCCGGTACATCCGTTTGACAAAAGCCTTACTGCGTCTCTGAGAATGGTGGTTTTGCCGCTTAAGGGCGGGCCCGCAATTAAAATTCCTCCCGGTTTTAAAAATATGTCGCAAACAGACATGGCCGCCCCCTTAATTTCATGGGCAATCCTTAGATTTATTGACGATATTTCGGTTATGTTTACAACACCTTCCCTGTTGCAAAATCCTCTGCCGCAAATTCCCGCCCGGTGACCTCCCCGCAGGGAAATATAACCCTGTTTAATTTCTTCAATATGTGTGTGCACCGAAAAAGAGCATAGGGAGTAAAAGCTTTTTTCCAGCTTTTCAAGGGAGCATAAAACATGGTCATCTCGGTATTCTTCGGTTGTTTCACCGTTTCTTTTAATATATACGGTTTTTCCGTCAAAGAGTGTCAGAGCAATGGGCTTTTCGCACCGAAGCCTTATTTCGGCGGTAGTTATTTTCTTATCTTCCGAAAGAGTTAAAAGATTTTTTTTCAAATCCATGTCCAAGAATGAAATGGCTTCCAAAAATTTATTTTCCATATTTTTTACCTCCCTTAAGTCTATGTGGGTTTGTCCTCTTATATGACTTTTAAAAATTTTTAACCGCTTATTTTTTTCAACGACCCGAAAGACAAATTTTGTTAAAGTTTTATTAATAATCCTTTTTTTCGGCAAAAAAACATTGACAATCATGGATTTTATGATTATTATAAGGGTGAGAAAGATTTTAATTTGTTTGGGAAGTGATTTATAATGAAAACCACAGGAATTATAAGACAGCTTGATACGCTCGGAAGGATTGTTATTCCTAAAGAAATGCGCAGACTTTTTGACCTGGAGGACGGAGTTGATTATCTGGATATATCTGTCGTGGACGACACAATCGTCCTTAGAAAATACGATCCCGAACCGGGTTGTGTTTTCTGCGGAAAGACCGGAAATGTCAAGACCTATAAAGATAGATGCGTTTGCGAGGACTGCCTCAAGGAAATTGCCGAAAAGGCCAATTAAAAATCAGATTTTGTCAGAGGGCTTATGTTACGCACTGTAAAACCAAAGCCCTCTGATTTTTTGTTATTTTTTTCGGAAAAAGCATTGACAAAAAGGTTTGTCATAATATATAATTGTCAAGTCATTCGCAATGTTTGATATGAAAAAATAAACAACTCTTGAAAGGAGTGTAATATTATGTTACGTACTTATCAGCCCAAGAAGCGTCACCGCAGCAAGGTTCACGGTTTCCGCAAAAGAATGAGCGACAGAAACGGACGCAAGGTTCTTGCCCGTCGCAGAGCAAGAGGCCGTCACGTTCTCAGCGCATAATTTTGGGAGAACATTACTTTGGTTAAGTCGACGGTTTTAAATCAAAACAAAGATTTCCGCAGGCTATACGGTCGAGGTAAATCAAATGTAAATCCCGCACTGGTATCATATGCAATGAAAAACCGTGCGGGTTTTTGCCGTATCGGTATAACGGCCGGCAAAAAAATCGGTAATGCGGTTTCGCGCAACCGTGCAAAGCGTGTAATTCGCGAGGCCTTCAGACAGCTTGCCCCCCGCATCGAGGGCGGATATGACTTCGTCTTTGTTGCTCGGACAAGAACAGTATATAAAAAAAGTAACGAAATTAAAGAGATTATGGAGTCTCAGCTTAAATTGCTGGGAATTTTGTGACCGTTGGTCGCTTTCGATATGAAAAACTGTTTATCCGGATGATTCGTATTTATCAAAAAGGAATATCCCCTCTTCATCCACCCTGCTGTCGGTTTATGCCGACCTGTTCACAGTATGCGGTGGAGGCGATTGAGCGTTTCGGCGTTATCAAAGGGGGTTATCTTTCGATAAGAAGGCTTTTAAGATGTCATCCCTTTCACAAGGGTGGATACGACCCTGTTCCGGAAAAAAATGACCGGAGGACGAAAAATTGAGTTATCTCTACGAAGCTATGGGCTGGATACTTAAACAGCTCTTCAACCTGCTTAATTCAGCAGGGGTTGGATATTATGCGGTTGCCATTGCACTTTTCACCGTGCTTATCAACGCCATCTTCCTTCCTCTCAACATCAAACAGCAGAAAACAACGGCAAAACAAACCGCCATTCGCCCCAAAATGGATGCCATAAAGGAAAAATGCGGAGATGACCGTCAGAAATATTCTCTTGAAGTTCAGGAGCTCAATCAGCGCGAAGGCATAAGCATGATGGGAGGATGTCTCCCCATGCTCATTCGTCTCCCCTTCTTATGGGGTGTTTGGCGTGCCATAAGCGGACCGCTGTCCTACATTTTAAATTGGAGCAGCGACATGATAAACTCTGCCAAGGGTTTGCTTTCGGGACTTGAAGGGGTAAATATAAAGGGCGGATACGAAGAAATAGCCATCATCGACAACTTCGGAAAAATCGCCGAAAAGGCCAACGAGCAGGGCCTTACCGAAATTGCAAACCAGGCGGCAAATGTCGAAAGCTTTAAAAACAGTTTTAATCTTTTCGGAATTGACATGACCCGAATTCCCACATTTACACTGAATTTTGCCGATCCCAATGTGGATTTTGTGCTTTGGATAATTCCCTTCCTTTCCTTTGCCTCTTCTATGCTTTCCTCGATAATCACAACAAGAATGCAGAAGAAGATCAATCCCGAAGCGGCTCAAATGGGCGGAATGATGCTCTTTATGCCTCTTTTTTCGCTCTATATCGCCTTCCTTGTTCCCGGCGCCGTGGGATTTTATTGGCTTTGCTCCAATCTTGTAAACCTGATAATTCAGGTAATTCTCAACAAGACTATGAATCCTTACAGGATTATTGCAAAAGAAGAATCCAAATTTATTTTAGACCGTAAGAAAAAAGAGGCGTCTTTAAAGGTAAAGACCGCCGAATAATTTGACAATACCGGACATCCCGTCCGCAATATACAAGAGGTGTAACTAATGATTAAGGAAGCTATCGCAACCGGAAGCACGGTTGAGGAAGCCAAAGAGTCGGCTGCCAAAGAGCTTGAAGCTCTCGGATATACCGACGATGTTCAGTTTGAAATAATTGATTTGCCCAAGTCCAAAACCTTCGGTCTTTTCGGGGGGTGCCCCGCAAAGGTCAAGGCCTTTGTGGAAATCGAGGACAAGCCTGTTGAAAAGGTCGAAAAATATCAGCGCCTTGATAAGGATAAAAAGCCGGCTAACCATACCGCAAAATCCGAAAAGGCAAAAATCGAAAAGGCTAAAGCCGAGAAAAAGCAAAGCACTTCCGACGATGTTTTGCCCCCTACCGAGCTTAAACCCTTTACCGATGAGTCCAAAAAAACGGTTGCAGAAAAAGGTGTCAGCTATATAACCAAGCTGCTTAAGTATATGGATGTGGATGCCACTGTAAAGAGCGGAGAAACCGAATCCGGCGCAATGATAATGCTTGAAGGTGAAAACCTCGGTATTATTGTGGGGCGAAGAGGCGAAACTCTCGATGCACTTCAATATCTTACCGTTCTCGCCGCCAATCACGGTGTTGACGGATATTACCGAATCACTCTTAACACCGGAAACTACCGTGAAAAGAGAGAAAAAACCCTTCAGTCCCTCGCCCGCAAAATGGCCAACCAGTCTCTTCGGACCCACCGAAACATGACCCTTGAGCCCATGAATCCCTTTGAGCGCCGCATTGTTCATACGGCTGTTCAGGAAATTGATGGAGTCACCTCCTGGTCGGTTGGTGAGGAACCCTTCCGCAAGGTTGTTATCGGAAACAAAGGAAATCGCAGCGGCAGACAGAATTTCCGTGGCGGTAGAAACGGCGGCAAGAGCGGTTATGACCGTTCAAGAGTTCAGACTCCCGCCCCCACCCGCGAAAATAAACAGGACATGAATGATGCTCCTCTTTACGGAAAGATTGAAAAATAAATTTTAAGAGGTACTTTATGTACCTCTTTTTTGTTTGCTTCATAATATGGTATTGATACCGATTTGCTCGGTAAAATACAGCCTTTACATTATTTAAGGAGGAATATTATGGCAGATTGTTTTAAAGACGCAGTTTGCGTCGATTGCGGCAGGGTCTATGACAGCTGCTGCGCAAGAGATTGCCTTGAGGATCTTAGGGTATATTTCTGTCCGGCCGACCAGGAAACGGTCAACAACAGTGCCGGAGTACGGGTTCGATCCTGCGAAATACTAAATGTCTGTATAGAGGTCCAGCCCGTAACCTTCAACCGGGGATATTATTCGGTGGATATGACCTTCTACTTCCTGCTCAATTGCGATGTTTTTCCCGCCATGTCCTGTGCTCCCGTAAATATTAACGGTGTGGCCTCCTGGAACAAAAAGGTC
Organism: uncultured Oscillospiraceae bacterium; assembly: GCA_902388225.1. GTDB lineage: Bacteria > Bacillota > Clostridia > Oscillospirales > Acutalibacteraceae > UMGS1484. The sequence continues at coordinate 4,390 of CABMOR010000055.1, forward strand.
ATTCTTTTCGGCAGCGACGGAAGCGCCAAAACCTATTCCAGCGTCTACACTCACGACAAGGTCGGAAAGCTTTCTCCCGCAAGGGCGAATCTCCCCCGAGCCACCGTCCAGACGGTTGACCCCATTATACTTAATTCGTCCCTCATGCCCATTTGTCACTGTGACAGCGAATGCTGCTGCACCTTCCCCAAAACCGTTTTGAACGCCATTGGCGACATAGCCTGCGAATCATCTGTTAAAAACAAGGTTGTCGTAACCATCGGACTTTTCACGGTTGTTCAGCTTATTCGCAATGTACAAATGCTCATTCCTGTTTACGATTTCTGTGTACCTGAAAAGGAATGCACATGCACAACCGACAATCCCTGCGACCAGTTCAAGCGGATAAAATTCCCTCTTGACGAATTTTTCCCGCCCCAAACCCTTCCAAGCGATGAGGGCGAATGCTCGGCCTGTGACCAAGAATAACAAAAACTCCGATGCCGCACGGTGTCGGAGTTTTCCTTTAACAATAAAACAAAGATTTCTTTTTTGATGAAAGGACTTGAAAAAATTATTCTGCTGTGTTATGATTTATAAAACGCATTGATGAAGTTCAGTAAGCTGTGCATACACGGCACAAAGAGAATGGACGGCGGTTTTTCCGGGTGTGACCGTCCTGTGACAGAGCCCAAGCCGAATTTCCCTTCGGAGCGGTCGGGCTGAATAAACTTAAGTAGGCTCGGACGGTTGACGCCGTTATAGGTCGGACGAGTGTTTGCTCTGATTACGGATTTTTCCGTTTAAGGCAAAAATTTGGGTGGTACCGCGGAAGTTTTCGGCTTTCGTCCCTTTTTTCGGGACGGAAGTCTTATTTTTTGTGAAAGGACTTAAAACAAAATGAAAGAACAACTCAGAGCTATAAGCGAAAAGGCGACAAACGCTCTTAAAAATGTTACGGCTCCCGCCGAGCTTGAGGAGATTCGCGTGGCATTTTTGGGCAAAAAAGGTGAGCTGACCGGAATTCTTAAGCAAATGGGAAAACTGTCAGCGGAGGAGCGCCCCGCCATGGGACAGCTTGCAAACACCGTCAGAAGCGAAATTGAGGCTAAAATTGCCGAAAAGACTGCCGCTCTTAAAAAGGAAGGTCAGGCCAAAAAGCTTAAGAGCGAGACGGTTGACGTCACCCTTCCAGGAAAGAAAACCGAAAAGGGCGGGCTTCATCCCCTTAACACCGTTCTCAAGGACATGATTAACATATTTCTGTCCATGGGCTTTGATGTGGTTGACGGTCCCGAAATTGAAACCGAATACTATAATTTCGAGGCACTTAATGTGCCGGCCGACCATCCCGCAAGAGACATGCAAGACACCTTCTATGTTGGCGACGGACTTATTCTCAGAAGTCAGACCTCGGCCACCCAGATTCGCACCATGGAAAACCGCAAGCCCCCGATTCGCATGATCTGCCCCGGACGGGTATACCGAGCCGATGATGTTGACGCCACCCACTCACCGGTTTTCCATCAAATTGAGGGTCTTGTTGTGGACAAGGGCATAACCATGTGTGACCTTAAGGGAACCCTTGAGCAGTTTGCAAAGGAAATTTACGGTTCCGATACCAAGGTTAAATTCCGCCCCTCCTTCTTCCCCTTCACCGAGCCCAGCGTCGAGGTCGACGTTTCCTGTTCGGAATGCGGAGGAAAGGGATGCAGAGTTTGTAAGGGCTCGGGCTGGATTGAAATTCTCGGCGCAGGCATGGTTCATCCGAGAGTTCTTAAACGCTGCGGCATTGACCCCGAAGAGTATTCCGGATTTGCCTTCGGCATCGGTCTCGACCGACTGACCACCACCCGTTATAAGATTAGTGATATTCGCCTGCTTTTTGAAAACGACGTGCGTTTTCTTTCTCAGTTCGACGATTAACAGGAGGTTTAAAAATGAATATTTCACTTAATTGGTTAAAATACTATGTTGACATCGATGTTCCGGTGGACGAGCTTTGCGACAAAATGGTCATGGCCGGTTTCGAGGTGGAAAGCATTGTCGATCTTTCAAAGACGATGGAAAAGGTCGTCACCGGGAGAATAGAAAAAATTGAAAAGCATCCCGACGCCGACAAGCTTCAGATATGTCAGGTAAATGTCGGAACCGATCAAAACATTCAGATTGTTACCGGTGCCGATAACATCTTTGAGGGAGCCGTCGTTCCGGTTGCTCTTCACGGCTCTCACCTGCCCAACGGAGTTAATATTAAGAAAGGAAAACTTCGCGGAGTGGAATCCAACGGTATGCTCTGCTCGGGCGAGGAGCTTTGCCTTAAGGAAGAGGATTATAAGGGTGCTGAGGTCTACGGAATTCTCATTCTTAAGGAAGGGACTCCTGTGGGCGTGGACATGCGGGAAATTCTTAAACTTTTCGATTATGTTATCGATTTTAAAATTACTGCCAACCGTCCCGACTGCCAGAGTGTTCTGGGCGTTGCAAGAGAGGTTTCGGTCGTGCTCGGAAAGCCCTTCCATCCTCCCGTTCCGGAATACAAAACCGTGGGCGGCGACATAAACGATTACATCAAGATTGATGTCGAAGACTATGATCTCTGCAACCGTTATTACGGACGTGTGGTCAGAAATCTGAGAATTAAAGAGTCTCCCGACTGGATGAAGCGCTGTCTCAAATCGGCCGGCATGAGACCTATAAATAACATTGTTGACATTACAAATTTCGTAATGCTTGAAACCGGTCAGCCCATGCACGCCTTTGACCGACGGGATATAAAGGATAACCGCATCATAGTCCGCCGAGCCGCTCAGGGAGAGAAAATAACCACCCTTGACGGAAAAGATCATGTTCTCACCAGTGAAATGCTTGTTATTGCCGACGGAAAAGCTCCCTCCTGCCTTGCGGGAATTATGGGAGGGCTTGACAGCGAAATCAAGGATGACACCACCGAACTTTTCCTTGAAAGTGCAAAGTTTCGCCGTGACAGCGTCAGAAAAACAGCACGTGCACTCGGTATGAGAACCGAATCCAGCTCCCGTTTTGAGCGAGGACTGGACATTATGAATGTGGAATTTGCCATGGAGCGTGCTCTTCAGCTCATTAACGACCTTGACGCAGGGGATATTATAGACGGCGTTATCGACAAAAACATGGGTCTTCCGACGCCCCGTGTTCTTACCGTTCCTGCACAAAGCATAAACGACCTTCTGGGGGTTGAGGTTCCCTTTGAAAAGATGGTGGAAATTCTC
>CABMOR010000056.1 GCA_902388225.1 uncultured Oscillospiraceae bacterium
CCCTGACAACATCGTATGAAAATTCGTCGGTATAGGGGGTGTCGGCAGTGGGGCAGACAACAAAGCAGTTGCCGTTCTGGTTCATGCGGCGGGCAAGATTGTCAACCGTGCTCGCCACCCGGTCTGCCACCGGGAAAAATGTGTCGGAAAACTGAACCGAAGACACCGTACTGGAAAGCTTGCGCTTTTTATGGGCTTTTTTGCCCCGCATGGAATTTGTGAAAATAACAAAAATCCCCATTACGAGGAAGGCATAATAACATAGAAATCTCCAGACAATCACCGCCCAGAAAAGCATTCCCCCCGCCAGGGATGAAAAAATCAGGTAAAAAGAGCTCTCTGCCGCGCCGGAATTTCCGGGGGTGGGAACAAAGGAAATGGCCGCATATATGAAAACGCAGAGAGAAAAAAGCTGAATAAAGCTGACCTGCGCCCCAAAGGCCCGAAGCACAAAATAGGGCATGGACATGAGCGAAGCCTCATATATCAGCGAAAAGAAAAATATCTTGGAAATGAGCATGGGGGTTTTGGAAATCATCACAAGGCTTGACCGGTATTCTTCAAGAGACACAAAAACCTTCTGGCCGGTCTTTTCGAAGTCCTTGACAATGTGAATCTTATGGCAAAGCCACAAAAAGCCTTTTATAATTTTTCCGAAGGTTCGGGGCATAAGAGAAAAAAGAACAATAACGGTGGGCACAAAGGCGTAAAAAAGCAATCCTATGTAGGCCGAGACTTTTATAAAAGGATAGTTGTCGGCCGCCCTGCCGTTAAAGAAAAACACCAAAAGGGCCAAAAAAACGAAGGAGAGCTGAAGCACAACAAAGCCGGCAATGGGAAGGGAAGCCGCAGTTCCTCCGTTATATCCCCGCTTTTTCAGGTGAAAAATCTGAAAAGGCTGGCCTCCGGCCCCCAAAGGGGTTATATTGTCATAATATTTTCCCAATACCGCCACCTCAAAGGCGGTTCGCTTGTCGCTTTTTCCTGCCGACGCCCTTATCATGGCCTCGTATTTAAAGGTTTCCATAAGAATACAAAGAGCGAAACATCCCACTCCCGCAAGTATAAAGAAAAAATTTATTTCGGAAAAGGGAATGGCCTCGGCCGTGCTTTCGCTGTTGGTGAATTCCTTTATGGCGATATAGGCAATGACCCCGATATTTATAAGTGCAAATCCTAAAAATGTCAAAATCTTTTTGAGTTTGCTTTTGGGCTTTTGCGGGGTCTTTATGCCCTTTTTATCAACCTGACTCATTAATGTTACTCTCCTGCGTTTCGGTATTTATATTAAATGTGGTAATTTTCAAATTGGTCGGACTACTCTATTATATCTAAATTACATAAAAAAGTCAATATAAAGGGCGGTAATGAAACAAAACTGTAACCCTTGTATAGGAGACAATTTTGTGTTATAATGAATTTGATTTAAAATACCGTACCCTGCCGAAAAGAGGTTTTCACAATGCCCATCAGAATACAGGATGAACTGCCGGCGGCCAAAACTTTACACGACGAAAACATATTTGTCATGACCGAGCACCGAGCATCTCACCAGGACATCCGTCCCCTGAAAATTGTTTTGCTTAACTTAATGCCCACCAAAATTACAACCGAAACTCAGATTTTACGGCTGTTGAGTAACTCCCCTCTCCAGGTGGATGTCGAGCTTCTTCAAACCGTTACCCACAAGGCCAAAAATGTCAGCGCCGAGCATCTTTTCAAGTTTTACAAAACCTTTGACGAAGTAAAGGGCACCCGCTATGACGGAATGATAATTACCGGCGCTCCGGTCGAGCTTATGGAGTTTGAGCAGGTGGATTATTGGGATGAACTTTGTGAAATCATGGATTGGGCCAAAAAGAATGTTTATTCCACCATGTTTATATGCTGGGGTGCTCAGGCCGGTCTATACCACTATTACGGCATAAAAAAGCACACCCTTGACCAAAAGCTGTTCGGCGTTTTTTCCCATGAAATTCTTCTTCCCAGCCATCCTCTCATCCGTGGCTTTGACGACCGTTATTTCGCCCCCCATTCCCGCTATACCGGGGTGGACATTCAGGCCGTCGAGTCGGTGAGCGACCTTGACATCATCGGGGTGTCAAAAGAGGCGGGGGTTCACATTGTTGCCAGCCGTGACTGCCGTAAATTTTTCATTTCCGGTCATTCGGAGTATGACCGCGGCACCCTTGCGGGAGAATATGAGCGGGATGTTAAAAAGGGCATAAATCCAAATCTCCCCCTGCACTATTTCCCCGATGACGATCCCGACCGTCTGCCCCTTATGACCTGGAGAGCCCATGCCAACCTGCTCTTCTCCAACTGGCTTAACTATTTTGTATATCAGCGCACCCCCTACGACCTGGAAGAACTGGAATGATTTTTGTGATTTTGCCCACGAAATAATGCACAAAAGTGTTACAGCCGATTTATAAATTGTTAACAAAATGAAAGTATAATAACCTTAAACTGTAAAAATAAGGAGAGGGTAATATGTCAGCAAAGGTGTTAATAGTTGACGATGATAAAAATATATGCGAACTGCTAAGGCTTTATCTCGAAAAAGACGGATACGCAACAGTCATTGCCAACGACGGTGACGAAGCCGTAAAGGCCTTTAATGCCCAAGAGCCGGACATAATTCTGCTTGACGTTATGCTGCCCAAGCTGGACGGCTGGCAGGTCTGCCGTGAGATCCGCAAGACCTCTCAGGTACCCATAATTATGCTTACCGCCAAGGGTGAAACCTTTGACAAGGTTTTCGGTCTTGAGCTGGGTGCCGACGACTATATCACCAAGCCCTTTGACGCAAAAGAGGTTGTCGCCCGCATAAAGGCGGTCATGCGCCGGGGCGTAAAAGCCGCCGAAAACGCCGACAAGGTTGTTAAATACGACAAGCTGGTCATAAATCTCACAAACTATGAGCTTTGGGTGGACGGAAAGCAAATCGATACCCCGCCAAAAGAACTTGAGCTTATATATCACCTGGCCTCCAATCCCAACCGTGTTTTCACAAGGGATCAGCTTCTTGACGAGGTTTGGAGCTTTGATTACTACGGCGATTCCCGCACGGTCGATGTCCATGTCAAGCGTCTTCGCGAAAAACTCGAGGGCGTTTCGGACAAATGGTCGCTCAAAACGGTTTGGGGCGTGGGATACAAGTTCGAAGTGAGATAGCACCTTATGAAAAAAAGCTTTTTTAAAAGGTTTTTTACGACCTACACATCGGTCATCTGTATTGCCATTGTAGTCCTGGGCTGTATAATATATACCTTTACCGGAAGCTACTGGCTCCAGGCCAAGCGCTCGGCTCTTTCGGCCGAAGCCACGGCCATCGCACAGCAGGCAGGTGTGCTTGGGGGAAATCTTCGGTACATCGGGCAGATCACCGAAATCGTCACCTCGGCCACCGAAAGCCGTGTGCTGGTCATTGTTGAGGACGGAACGGTAGCCATTTCCGACCCCCTTACGGTAAACGACGGAGTGACCGCCATTTCTGACGACATTGCAAGGGTCGCCCTTACCGGGGAATATTCGGCCATCGGTGATTTAGGCGGCGCCTTGAAGGAGCGAAGCATCATTGTTTCGGCTCCCATAACCGTCGGCGGCGAAACTTCCGGTGCGGTTTTCAGCTTTATTCCCTATGCCGGACTTGGCATTTTTCTTTCCAACATTCTCAACATTTTCGTTTTGTCGGCCGTGTGCGTACTGGCTATAATACTGCTTGTGACATATTTGCTGGCGGTCAACATGGTTCGCCCCTTAAGGGACATGGCCGACGCGGCCAGACGGATGTCCCGAGGCGACTTTTCAAAATACATCAGGGTCGACCGGGAAGACGAAATCGGCCAGCTTGCGGTGGCCTTTAACAACATGACCCACTCGCTGTCGGTCAGCGAACAGCAGCACCGGGGGTTTGTGGCCAATGTCTCCCACGAGCTCAAGACCCCCATGACCACAATCTCCGGCTTTATCGACGGAATTCTCGACGGAACAATCACGGGAGACCGCCAAAAGGAGTATCTGGAAATTGTTTCGGCCGAGGTAAAGCGGCTTTCCCGCCTTGTGACCTCCATGCTCAACCTATCAAAACTCGAAGCAGGGGAAATTGAAATTAAAAAACAGACGGTCAACGTTCCCCGAACCATACTCAGCGTTGCAATACAGCTTGAAAACCAAATTTCCGCCAAGGACATTGCCATGGAAGGGCTGGACACTCTCGAGCCGCTTGCCGTCACGGCCGATCAGGATCTTATGTATCAGGTTGTCTTTAATCTTGTGGACAATGCCATTAAATACACCCCGGCCGGCGGACGGGTCATTGTCAAGACCCGAAACGACCCGGACGGCACCGGCTCCTTCACAATAACAAACACCGGCGTGGGAATTCCCGAAAAGGATTTGCCCTATGTTTTCGACCGATTCTACAAGGTGGATAAATCCCGCGGCGCCGACAACAAGGGGACCGGTTTGGGGCTTTTCCTTGTCAAGACAATTCTGGCCATGCTCGACGGAAGTATAACCGTCAAGAGCAAGGAAGGGGAATACTGTGAATTTACCGTCTCCATGAAGAGCGTACCGCTCCCCGACAACAATACCTACACGGAGGAATAATTATGGACGATTTTGAAAAAATCACTTCTGAAGATTCAAAACAAACTACCGATCAAACCTCTCCAGAAACTCCGGATTCCCGGGACGCTGTTTTTGAACAGAATACTCAGCCGGAAGTTTCTCAAGAGGCAGAAAACGCCCAAAACACCAAAAACACCGAAACGGCTGAAACGGCTGAAGTTGCCGAAGCTCAGCAAGGCAGCCCGGAAAAAACCGACCGACAAAACGAGCCTTTTGCCACGCAAAACACATACAGCTTCGGAAAATATTCCCAAAATGGCCGTCCTCCCGAAAGTCAGCCGGCCTTCAGCCGTCCCATGACCCCCTTTGAGCGGGATCGGCAAAGAGCCCACTCTCAAAATAACCAATACCCGCCCACCGGTCAGCAAAGCTCTCAGGGGCAGGCAGGACAAACAGGCTCCCACGGGCAGTATACCCCTCCCCGCCAGAACTACGGCCAGCCCTACGGCAGATATTATAATCAGACCCCTCCGCCTCCCTACGGATATACAAGACCCCCATATAACCCGCCCTATCAATCCGGTCCCGCCCCCGCAAAAAAGAGCATGAGTAAGGGGCTTATAGTCTTTATTTGCGTCCTTTGTTGCGTTGCGGTTGGAGCCATGGGAATCTCCATAGGGGTGCTTGCCGGAAGAAAATCCCTTAAGGATAACGGTGGCAACACCATGAGTCTTATTGAGGAACAGCAGGATGGCTCTCCTTCGGATTTTGACATTAAAACCGAGGGACAAAACGACCGCTCCTTGACCTACGAGCAGGTTATTTCTGCCGTTTCGGACAGCGTGGTCAGCATCACGGTTTACAATTCTTCGGGTAGTGCCTCGGCTCAGGCCTCGGGAATTGTCATGGACTCGGAGGGATATATTCTCACCAACGACCATATCTATTCTCAGGTGCCAAACGCCACCTTCCTTATTTCCATGCAGGACGGCTCAAACTATAAGGCCTCCTTTGTTTCGGGCGATTCGAGAAGCGACCTTGCCATTCTTAAAATGGAAAGCCACGGAGACCTTAGCCCCGCCGTCTTTGCCACCGAGCCGGTAAAAACCGGCGAAGAGGTTTTGGCAATCGGCGCTTCGGCCGGTCTTGAAGGGAGCGTAACCCAGGGCATAGTTTCGGCCGTCGACCGCAGAATCTCAAACGGCACCACCTCAGAAAAGTTCATCCAGACCACCGCCGCTATAAATCCCGGCGCCTCGGGCGGCGCTCTTGTCAACATGAGCGGTCAGGTTGTGGGGGTATGCTCTTCAAAATATGCCAGCACCGACATTGACAACGTTTGCTTTGCCATTCCCATGACCAGAGCTTTGGGAGTCATTGACCAGCTTAAGACCTACGGCTCGGTCACCAATCGTGCAAAACTGGGCATAACCTATACCTATATAAACACCGTTACGGCCGAGATGAACAATCTTCCCACAGGTCTGCTTGTCAAAAGCGTGGACAGCGACAGCGAGCTTTACGGCAAGGTTAAGAAGAACGACGTCATAACAAAGATAGACGACACCGATATAGTTTCGGCCGACCAGGTGCTTAACATTGTGGAAAGCGCAACTATTGGTGATTCGGTCACCCTGACGGTATACAGCGGCTCGACCGGCGCCTATTTCGACATAACCGTCAAGTATATCAAGGCTTCCTCCGGTTCAAGCTATTCCACCGAGGAGGATACTGCCTCATATAACACCCAAAATCCCTATGATTTCTTTGGTAACGAATAATTTTTCATAAGTTTTAAGGGAGCGACATAAGTCTTTTTGTGACTTTTTGTCGCTCTTTTTGTTATAATGACATTTAGAGCAAAATCCTTGTATTTTTTAGGTCAAAGCCATTGACAAAACCCACATGGGAGTTTATAATTAACACGATAGTGTGATTTTATAACAAAAAATAACAGACAGAGGTGAAAAGCATGAGCATTGCCCGAAGGGAAAAGGTCTTGACGCTGCTCCGTGAAAACGGTACAGTCATGCTCAAAGAGCTGGAAAAGCTTTTTCCCGAGGTTTCAAGTATGACACTGCGGAGAGACCTTGAATATTTTGAAAATTTAGGCGAGGCCGTGAGAATTCGCGGCGGTGCCCGATACATTCGCACCATGGGAGAACAGGAGGATGTTTATGCCCTCCGCGCCGCCAAAAATCAGGACGCCAAAAACAAAATTGCCCGTCTTGCCCTAAAGTTTATCGAACCTCGTCGCTCGGTTTATATAGACGCCGGCTCGACCGGAATGTTCCTTGCCCGCAGCCTCCCCGACCTTAATTTTTCGGTGGTCACATCTGGAATAAACGTGGCTATGGAGATTTCCAAAAGATATAAGCCGTCGGTCACCATGCTTGGCGGACTGATAAACCGCAACAATCTCGCCGCCTCGGGAAACCAGTCGGGACAGATTATAAGCCAGCTTAACATCGACACCGCCCTTATTGTCGGCTCGGCCTTTTCCCTTAAAAACGGCTTTACCGTCGGCAATTATGAAGAGGGCGTGCTTAAAAAAAGCATCATCTCTAAAGCCGAAAAGGTCATCATGCTTATTGACAGCTCGAAATTCGGAAAGACCATGCCCTTTACCTTTGCTCATATGGAGGACATAGATATTCTCATTACCGACAAACGTCCTTCGGAGGAAGTCATGGAGCTGGCTCAAAAATCGCAGATTAAGGTTATCTATGAATAACCTTAATATAAACTTTAAATCTTTTTTAGGAGGAAATATAAATGGCAACACCCGTAATGATGCCCAACGTAGGTATTTCAGTTGAAAGCTGTATACTTACCGAGTGGCACAAGAAAAAGGGCGACGCTGTAAAAAAAGGCGACGTTCTTTTCACCTATGAGACCGACAAATCGACCCTCGAAGAAGAGTCTCCCGTTGACGGTATCATGCTTGAACAGTTCTTTAAAGAGGACACGATATTCCTACCATGACCAATGTCTGCGTCATCGGCCAGGAAGGCGAAAGCA
>CABMOR010000057.1 GCA_902388225.1 uncultured Oscillospiraceae bacterium
GGGCGGTGAATCCACCGCCATCTTCAACGACAAGTACCTTGCGGCCGACGGAATCGAAAATATCATACGGGTGCTGGATAAAATCGAAAACGACGACCTTCCCAAGCTTGAATTCATCGAGCTTAACGCCTGTCCGGGAGGATGTGTGGGCGGGGTCATGACGGTGGAAAATCCGTTTATCGCCAAAGCCCGGCTTCAGACCCTTCGCCGGTATATGCCGGTTTCCCAAAACTGGGATTTCGGCAAAAAGAAGGAGGGCGTGCCGGATAATTTCCTCATAAAAAAGCAGCTTGAATACCGTCCAATTAACCAGCTTGACGACGACCGCCAGGTCTCAATTCGCATGATGGCCGATATTCAGAAGATATATGACGGGCTGCCCTGTCTCGACTGCGGCTCCTGCGGAGCCCCGACCTGCCGTGCCTTTGCCGAGGACATTGTCAAGGGAGAGGCAAGCGAAAACGACTGTATTGTCAGAATGAGGGAAACTCTTGAAAATCTTCACATAAAGCAATCTTCGGAGGAGAAAAATGACGGTTGAAAAGCTTGTTCAAAGCCTGAGTCTTGAGGTGCTCAGCCTCGAGGACGGAAAACGGGAAATCGCCGGAGGATACTGCGGCGACCTGCTGAGCTGGGTCATGGGTAAGGCCAAAAGCGGCAACGCCTGGGTCACCATAATGAACAACCTTAACGTCATTGCCGTGGCAAGTTTGACCGATGTTTCCTGCGTTATTTTTGCCGAAAACTCCGAGGTGGATGAGCAAATCGTCCAAAAGGGCAGGGAACAGGGCATAAATCTTTTGCGAAGCGGGCTTGACGCATACACCCTTTGCGCAAGGATATATAACCTTTGTCATGAATAGATATTTTTACGATCTCCATCTTCATTCCTGCCTGTCCCCCTGCTCAGATGACGACATGACCCCCGAAAACATTGCCGGAATGGCGGCTCTTAAAGGACTTGGCATACTTGCCCTGACCGACCACAATTCCTGCAAAAACTGCCCCGCCTTCTTTTCTGCCTGTAAAAGGAACGGAATTATTCCCATTGCCGGAATGGAGCTGACCACAAGCGAGGAAATTCACCTTGTTCTGCTTTTCGAAGAGCTTGAGGGGGCGATGGAATTTGACCGGGAGATTCAGCAAAAACGAAATCTCATAAAGCTAAGACCGGATATTTTCGGTCGGCAGCTCATATATAATTCGCAGGATGTGCAATGCGGGGAGGAGGAGTTTCTTCTTCCCAACGCCACAAATATTTCCTTAGACAGGGCGGCGGAGCTTGCAAAGGAATACGGCGCTCTTTGCTATCCCGCCCATATCGACCGGCAGGCCAACGGAATTGTCTCCATACTCGGAGTTTTTCCAAAGACGCCAAGCTTTAAATGTGTGGAATACCGGGAGAAAAGCTCGAGAAAACCCCTTGAAGAGCGTTTTGAAATCTTAAGGCAAAAAAATGTGGTTGTAAGCTCGGACGCCCATTATTTATGGGACATAAACGAGGCCGAAAACTTTTTTGACCTTGAGGACGAGCCGTATAGCGGCGACCTTGTGAGGAAAAATCTTTTTAAAGCATTGAAAGGCGGGGAATAGATGAAGGAGCTGTCCCTCAACATTCTCGACATTGCCGAAAACTCTGTCAAGGCGGGGGCAAAGCATGTCTCCCTGAACATAACCGAGACCGACGACACGCTGACCTTTTCGGTGTCTGACGACGGCTGCGGAATGACCCCCGAAAAGCTCAAATCGGTTACCGACCCCTTTTTCACCTCCCGAACCACCCGAAAGGTGGGGCTGGGGATACCCCTGCTCAAGATGCTGTGTGAGCAGACCGGCGGGCAGATGAGCGTCACCTCGGTCAGTGAGACTCTCGACAGCGTCAATCACGGTACCGTTACAACCGCTCTGTTTTATAAAAATCACATTGATTATCTTCCTTTGGGAGATATTGTTTCGTCGGTGGTTACCTTTATTCAGGGAAGCCCCGACATAGAGTTTCGCTTTGTTCACGAGCTGCCCGACAAAAGAAGGGTTGAGCTTGACACGGGCGAGCTTAAGGAAATTCTGGGGGATGTCCCCCTGTCAACACCTGAGGTTGTTATTTGGATGAAAGAATTTTTGTCCGATCAGTATAAAAACAGCAGTCCGAAAGGGTAGGAAGCTTTCGGGCTTAAAAAGAAAGGATTTGTTGTTATGAAATCATTGGCAGAGCTTGCCGCAATCAGAGACAAAATGAAGGACAAGGTTTCCCTTCGGGAGGGTCAGGCCGGTACAAGAATTGTTGTAGGAATGGCCACCTGCGGTATTTCGGCCGGAGCGAGACCGGTTCTTAACACCTTCGTCGAGGAGGTTGCAAAGGAAGGTCTTTCCGAGAACGTGACCGTTTCCCAGACCGGATGTATCGGCATTTGCCAGTATGAGCCGGTTGTGGAGGTTTTTGAGGGCGACAAGGAGAAGGTCACCTATGTTAAAATGACCCCCGAAAAGGCAAAGAGGGTCATTTCCGAGCACATTAAAGGCGGAAAAATTGTTGCCGAATATACAATCGGAAGCATTGAAGCATAATTTGGAGGGTAAAAAATGATAAGATCACATGTACTTATCTGCGGCGGAACCGGATGTACTTCCTCCGGAAGCGCCCAGCTTGCTCAGGCTCTTGAAATGGAGCTTAAGGCCGCAGGACTTGAAGATGAGGTTAAGATCGTAAAGACCGGATGTTTCGGACTTTGCGCCCTGGGCCCGGTTATGATAATTTATCCCGAAGGAACCTTCTACAGCCAGGTTGCCGTTGAGGATATCCCCGAAATCGTCGAGGAGCACCTGCTTAAGGGAAGAATTGTCGACCGTTTGGCTTATAACGAAAAGGCCGAAGGCGAGGGAGCCGCAACCTCCCTTAACGACACCCCCTTCTATAAAAAACAAAAACGAGTTGCTTTGAGAAACTGCGGTGTTATAAACCCCGAGGTTATCGACGAGTACATAGCCATGGACGGTTATCAGGCTCTTGGTAAGGTTCTGACCGAAATGACCCCCGACGAGGTTATTCAGACCATGCTGGACAGCGGTCTGCGCGGCCGCGGCGGCGCCGGATTCCCCACCGGACTTAAATGGAAATTCGCAAAAGGCAATGACGCCGACCAGAAATATGTCTGCTGTAATGCCGACGAGGGCGACCCCGGTGCCTTTATGGACCGCTCGGTGCTTGAGGGCGACCCCCACGTTGTACTTGAGGCCATGGCTATCGCCGGATATGCTATCGGTGCGTCTCAGGGTTACATCTATGTCCGTGCCGAATATCCCATTGCCGTTAAGCGTCTGCAGATTGCCATTGACCAGGCCAGAGAATACGGACTGCTGGGTAAGGACATTTTCGGAACCGGCTTTGATTTTGATATCGACATCCGCCTGGGCGCCGGCGCATTCGTGTGCGGCGAGGAAACCGCTCTCATGACCAGCATCGAGGGTCACCGGGGCGAGCCCAGACCCCGTCCGCCCTTCCCGGCCGTAAAGGGTCTTTTTGGCAAGCCGACCATACTCAACAATGTTGAGACCTATGCCAATGTTCCGAGAATTATTCTCAACGGACCCGAGTGGTTTGCCTCCATGGGTACCGAGAAATCCAAGGGAACCAAGGTTTTCGCTCTGGGCGGAAAGATTACCAACACCGGCCTTGTGGAAATCCCCATGGGAACCACCCTTCGTGAGATAGTCTATGAAATCGGCGGCGGAATTCCCAACGGAAAGAAATTCAAGGCGGCTCAGACCGGCGGCCCCTCGGGCGGCTGTATCCCCGCTTCTCTGATAGACACCCCCGTTGATTACGATTCTCTCATTGCCATCGGCTCCATGATGGGCTCGGGCGGACTTATCGTTATGGACGAGGACAACTGCATGGTTGACATCGCCAAATTCTTCCTTGAATTTACGGTTGACGAATCCTGCGGTAAATGTACTCCCTGCCGAATCGGTACCAGAAGAATGCTGGAAATTCTCGAGAGAATAACCGCAGGACAGGGCGAGGACGGCGATATTGAAAAGCTTGAAGAGCTGGCCAAGACCATTAAAGCAACCGCTCTTTGCGGACTGGGTCAGACCGCTCCCAACCCCGTTCTTTCCACCCTTCGTTACTTCCGTGACGAATACGAGGCACACATTTATGAAAAGCGCTGCCCCGCAGGGGTATGTAAAAAGCTTGCCCGCTTTGTTATCGACGCCGAGAAATGTAAGGGTTGCTCGGCCTGTGCAAGGAAGTGCCCCGTTTCGGCCATCAGCGGACAAATCAAGTCTCCTTATGAGATCGACCAGTCCAAGTGCATTAAGTGCGGCGCAATTTCCAAACAGTAATGACGGAGGAATATACGATGAAAATGATAAATCTCACCATAGACGGTATTCCGGTGTCTGTGCCGGAAGGATCTACCGTTCTCGAAGCCGCAAAGGAAGCGAACATCAATATTCCCACCCTTTGCTATCTCAAGGATGTTCAGCAAATCGGCGCCTGCCGCCTTTGTCTTGTGGAAGTCAAGGGTGCGAGAGCCCTTGCGGCCGCCTGCGTTATGCCGGTTAACGAGGGAATGGAGGTTAAAACCAACACCCCCCAAGTTCGTCAGGGACGCAAGATAAATCTCGAGCTACTGCTCTCTAACCACAACCGTGAATGTACCTCCTGCGTGCGTTCGGGCAAATGTGAGCTTGCGGCTTTGTGTAACGAATACGGAGTGGACGGCTATCCCTTTGACGGGGAAAAGAGCAAGACCGAGATTGACGATCTTTCTCCCTCTATTGTCCGTGATAATTCCAAGTGTGTTCATTGCCGCCGCTGTGTTGCCACATGTAACAAGATTCAGCAGGTGGGCGCAATCGGAGCCACCAACCGCGGTATCAAAACGGCGATTTCCTGCGCCTTCGACCGCAGTCTTGACAACTCTCCCTGCATAAACTGCGGACAGTGCATCGTGGCCTGCCCGGTGGGCGCCCTTCACGAGAAGGACAGCACCAAGGACGTTTGGGCGGCTCTTGCCGACCCCGACAAGTATGTGGTTGTTCAGCCCGCTCCCGCCGTCCGAGCCTCCATTGGCGAGGAATTCGGTATGCCCATGGGCGTCGCCACCACCGGCAAGCTTGCCGCGGCTCTTCGCCGTCTTGGCTTTGACCGTGTGTTTGACACCGACTTCGGTGCCGACCTTACCATCATGGAGGAGGGAACCGAGTTCATAGGCCGCCTTAAAAACGGCGGAGTTCTTCCCATGATAACCTCCTGTTCCCCCGGATGGATTACCTATTGTGAAAAATTCTATCCCGAATTTTTGCCCAATCTTTCGTCCTGCAAATCTCCCCACGAGATGGCCGGCGCCATTGTCAAGAGCTATTTTGCCGAGAAAGCGGGTATAGACCCCAAATCCATTTATGTGGTTTCGGTCATGCCCTGTACCGCCAAGAAATATGAGGCCAAGCGCCCCGAGCTGTCGGAAGGCGGACTCCCCGATGTGGACGCGGTTCTGACCGTCCGCGAGCTTGCCAGAATGATTAAGCAGTCCGGTATTGACTATGCAAGACTGCCCGACGAGGATTTCGACCCGCTGATGGGTGAATCCACCGGAGCCGGCGTTATCTTCGGCGCCACCGGCGGAGTTATGGAGGCCGCTCTGCGTACCGTATATGAGGCTGTGACCGGCAAGACTCTTGAGAATGTCGACTTCACCGCCGTCAGAGGTATCGAGGGTGTCAAGGAGGCCGAAATCGACCTGGACGGAACCAAGGTTAACGTGGCCGTCGCCCACAGCACCGGAAATGCCAAAAAGCTTTTGGAATCGGTCAAAAAGGGCGAAAAGAAATATCACTTTATCGAGGTCATGGGCTGTCCCGGCGGCTGTGTGACCGGAGGCGGCCAGCCCATTGTATGTTCAAAGGATCTTATGTATTTGAATGTTAAGGAGCTGCGCGCCAAGGCCCTTTATGACGAGGACGCCGGAAAGGCCAAGCGCAAATCCCACGAAAACGCTGAGATTAAAAAGCTTTATGACGAGTATTTGGGCGAGCCCAACGGCCATAAAGCCCACGAGCTGCTCCACACCACCTATACTGCCAAGAGCAAATTCTGATTATAACAACAAATCCTTCCTTCCCGTACAGAGAAATCTGTACGGGATTTTTTGCTACTTTGAAAAAGCCTTGCGCCCTAAATTTTCGGAATAAGTTATTATAGATTTATTCATAAATTGATGATATAATCATATTATCAATTTGTCGAAGGTGAAGATATGTACCCGAATAATCAAAACGGATATAATAACGGATACCCGCCAAACGGAGGATATAATTACACTCCTCCGCCCTTTTACGGAGCAAACGGCGGATTTTACGGTCAGCCGCTTTGGATGGATCCCCGGGAGAGCAAACGCCGGGAAGAGAGAAGACAAATCAGAAAGCACATGAACTGGTTTGGGGGAGCCTCTCTTTTGACCTTGGCCTTTGAAACGGTCTTTATGACCCTTGCCGTAAGTGTGATTATGGCCCTTGGACTGAACTATTCCGGCTTTTACGAAACCGCTGCGGTTTATGTGATTTTTTCTCCTCTTTGCATCGCCCTTCCCTTTATAATTGCCTCCAAGGCCTGCAAGGTCAGGATTTCGGATGTGGTGACCTTTGAAAAACACAGTCCGATTTTGGGAATAGGTGTGTTTTTGCTATCCTTTTGGGGAATAGCCGTGGGCAACATAGCCTCCGACCTGCTTCTTTCCCTTTTGCCGGTTCTGAAAAGCTCTTCCGAGGCGGCAAGTCTTCCCTCGGCAAACGGTCCGAGGGAGATAATTACCCAGCTTCTTTATGCCTCGGCCGTTCCCGCCCTTGTAGAGGAGTTTACCTTTCGGGGGATCGTCACCGGCACCTGCAAAAGGTGGGGGGACAAATTTGCCGTTGTCATGGGTGCGGCCATCTTTGCGCTGGTGCACGGAAACCTCATTCAAATGCCCGCCACCTTTATCGCCGGTCTTTTCATGGGATATGCCTATGTAAGAACAGGAAACCTTTGGACGGCGGTTGCCATTCATTTTGTCAACAACGAAATGTCGGTCTTTCTCTCGGCTTTTGCGGGAAGATTTAAATTTATGAACACCGTTTGGTTTGTGCTTGCCCTCTATTTCGTCTGGGCGCTTTTGGGGTTTTTGGGATTTTTGCTGGTAAAGCTTCACGACCGCCGACTTGGAGCAAAACCCGCCCTTAAAAGCTATGAAGGATGTCTTGACCCGGGCGGAGTTGCGGGAGTGACCGCCTCCTCTCCCGCCCTGATTATTGCGGTTGCGATTTATTTCTTTTATGCTGTGGGTGTGAATTTTTTGCTATGAAAAACGATATAGAGCTTGACCGGCGTTTTATGAATGAGGCTATTCTGCTTGCCGAGGAGGCCGAAAGGGCAGGAGAGGTGCCGGTCGGAGCCGTTCTTGTTAAGGACGGGGAGATAATCGGCCGGGGAAGAAACACCAGAGAAGGGCAAAAAAATCCCCTCGGGCACGCCGAAATCTCGGCCATTTTGCAGGGCTCAAAGACCCTTGACACCTGGAGGCTTAACGACTG
>CABMOR010000058.1 GCA_902388225.1 uncultured Oscillospiraceae bacterium
CGCCGCAGCTCCCACCGCCGCCGCTCCCGCACAGGCAGGTGAATTTATTAAGATTTCTCCTCGCGCAAGGGTTCTTGCCGAAAAGACCGGAATCGACCCCCATTTTGCAGCTCCCACAGGACCTAACGGCAGAATAATTGAGCGTGACGTACGCACCCTTATCGAAAACGGCCCCACCGCCACCTATGCCGCCGCAGGTGAATTTGCCGGCGCCGCAGGTACCGGCCTTGGCGGAAAGTTCTCGGTTGCCGACATCGGAGCCGCTCCCGCCGCTCCTGCCGCTACTGCCGCTGCAGACCTTCCCGAATATGTGGACGAAAAGATGCCCAACATCCGCAAGGTTATTGCCAAGCAGATGGTTGCTTCTCTCTCCACCGCGGCTCAGCTCACCCACACCACCTCCTTCGATGCCACTGAAATTATGGCCTTCCGCAAGAAGGTAAAGGAAAACGGCGAAAAACTGGGTCTTGCCAACATCACCCTTAACGACATCATCCTCTTTGCCGTGTCGAGAGTTCTTGCAAAACCCGAGCACAAGGCTCTTAATGCCCACCTTCTTAACGGCGACACCATGAGATACTTTAACGGTGTTCATCTCGGTGTTGCGGTGGATACCGACCGCGGACTTGTGGTTCCAACCATTAAAAACGCTCAGAACATGAGCCTTAACGAGATTTCGGCCAAGGCCAAAGAGCTTGCGGCCACCTGCAAAAACGGCGGCGCAACTCCCGATATGCTGTCGGGCGCATCCTTCACCGTTTCCAATGTCGGTTCCTACGGCATTGAAAGCTTCACCCCCGTTATCAATACTCCTCAAACCGGAATTCTGGGCGTCGACACCGTCACTACCCGCATTCGCGAGGTAAACGGCGAGATCAAAACCTATCCTGCAATGGGACTGTCCCTGACCTATGACCACCGCGCTCTCGACGGAAGCCCCGCTTCCAGATTCCTCGTTGACCTGAGAAACGCACTTGAGAACTTCTCTCTCCTGCTTTCCAAATAAGGAGGAATAAATATGGAAAAATATGATCTTATAGTTCTGGGCGGAGGCCCCGGCGGATATAACGCCGCCGAAAAAGCCGCTGCCGGCGGACTTAAAACCCTTGTTATCGAAAAGCGAGCTCTCGGCGGCGTTTGCCTTAACGAGGGCTGTATCCCTTCAAAATCCCTTCTATATTCCGGCAAGGTATATAACTATGCCGCACACGGAGAACACTACGGCGTTTCCACAACCGGCGCTTCCATAGACCAGAAAAAGGTTATTGAGCGCAAAAACAAGGTTGTAAAGACCCTTGTTTCGGGAATCGGCGCACAGATGAAAAAGCTGGGCGTTAAGGTGGTCTATGCCGAGGGCAAAATTCTCGGTCGGGACGCCGAGGGCTTTAAGCTCGAGGCCGACGGAGAAACCTATGTTTCCGACAAGCTGCTTATTGCAACCGGCTCGGCTCCCGTGGTTCCTCCCATTCCCGGACTCAGAGAAGGCCTTTCGGACGGTTTTGTCATGACCAACCGTGAAATTCTCGACCTTGAGGAAATCCCCGAAAACCTTGTGGTTATCGGCGGCGGAGTTATCGGCCTTGAAATGGCCGCATACTTCAGCTCGGTTGGAAGTCATGTCACGGTGGTCGAAATGCTCGACCACATCGCCGGCAACACCGACCGTGAAATTTCCGAAATACTCAAGAAAAATTATGCCAAGAAGGGTGTTGAATTCAAGCTTGGCTGTGCGGTTACCGCCGTGGGCGACGGCAAGGTCACCTTTACCGAAAACGGCAAAGAGGCTTCTGTCCCCGCAAACAAGGTTCTCTGCTCTATCGGCCGCCGTGCAGTAACTGCCGGCTTTGGACTCGAAAACCTCAATGTGGAACTGGACCGCGGAGCCATCAAGACCGACGAGTGCATGAAAACCAACATTGCCGGCCTTTATGCCTGCGGCGATGTTAACGGCAAGGTCATGCTTGCCCATACCGCCTACCGTGAGGGCGAGGTTGCCGTCAACAACATGCTGGGCAAAAAAGACCGCATGCGCTATAACGCCATTCCCAGCGTAATCTACACCAACCCTGAGGTTGGCGCCGTCGGCGAGACCGAGGAATCGGCCAAGGCTAAGGGCTATGATGTTGAATGCGTCAAACTGCCCATGATGTTCTCGGGACGCTATGTTGCCGAAAACGAGGGCGGCGACGGCATAGTCAAGGTCATTGTTGATAAAAAATACCGCAGAATCCTTGGCGTACACATGATTGCCAACTATGCTTCTGAAATAATTTACGGCGCAGCTATGATGATAGAGACCGAAATTACGGTTGACAACCTTAAGGAAATCGTCTTCCCCCATCCCACCGTCTGCGAGGTCATCAGAGAAGCGTTGTTTGAAATTAAATAATAATAAGGAGTTGTTTTAATATGCCTAAGTCAATGTATGTTAAACCGGAAGACAAATTCGCAAAACGTACCATCACCTTTAATGATATCCCCGTTTGCGAATACGACAAGACCGTCAAGGACGAGAAAAAGAACTTTTCCAAGGAAGATTTTCTCGGAATGTATGCCGACATGGTCGCCATCCGTGAGTTTGAGTCCATGCTCCAGAGCATCAAGCTTCAGGGTGAGTATAACGGCAAGAAGTTCACCTATCCCGGCCCCTCCCACCTTGCAATCGGTGAGGAAGCTACCGCAGTAGGCCAGGCATATACCCTGGACGTCGACGACTTCATCTTCGGTACCCACAGAAGCCATCACGAAGTTATTGCAAAGGGTCTTTCGGCCATCAAAAAGCTGTCGGATGAAGAGCTCGTCAAGATTATGGAAGAGTTCAACGACGGAAAAAACTATGAAATCGTCAAAAAGCACAATGATACCAAGGATGTCAAGGAGCTTGCCCGCGACTTCTTTATGTACGGCCTGACCTGCGAGCTGTTTGCAAAGGACAACGGCTTCTCCAGAGGACTCGGTGGATCCATGCACGCCTTCTTCCTGCCCTTCGGTATTTATCCCAACAACGCCATCGTCGGCGGCAGCGGTCCTATCGCTACCGGTGTTGCTCTTTACAAAAAGTGCAACAAGAAGAAGGGTATTGTTGTGGCCAACGCCGGTGACGGCGCCGCCGCAAGAGGTCCTGTTTACGAGGCCATGAACTTTGCCGCCATGGATCAGTATAACGAGCTTTGGGAGGACGGTTATAAGGGCGGACTTCCCATCATCTACAACTTCAACAACAACCACTACGGCATGGGCGGCCAGACCAAGGGTGAAACCATGGCCTACGGCGATCTTGCAAGACTGGGCTGCATCGCTCAGAACCAGATGAACGCCGAGAGAATCAACGGCTGGAATCCCCTTGCCATGATCGACGCATATCGCCGTGCCCGCAAGACCCTTGAAGAGGGTAAGGGACCTGTTCTTCTGGATGTTGTTACCTACCGTCTGTCGGGACACTCCACCTCCGACGCCATGTCCTATCGTACCAAGGAAGAGGTCGAGGAATGGTCCAAACTCGATCCGCTGACCGTATTCCCCCAGCAGATCATCGACGCCAAGGTTGCTACCAAGAAGGAAGTTGAAGCCGTTCACGATGCGGTTGTTGACCGCAACCACAGAATGTTCGAGCTTGCTTCCGACCTGGAGATCTCTCCCTATACCGATTATGAAAAGCATCCCGATCACATCGAGAGCAGAATGTTCTCCAACGGCGTGAAAGAGAAGATGGACGACCGTCCCTGCGATGTTCTCCAGAAGAAGGAAGACAACGAGCGTGTTAAGAAGATTGCCCGTTCCGAGCGTTATGCCTTTGACGCCAACGGCAAGCCCTTCTCCAAAGCCAAGGTTTATAACATCCGTGACGGTCTTTTCGAGGCCATTATGGATAAATACTACACCGATCCCACCCTTGTCTCCTACGGTGAGGATGTCCGTGACTGGAACGGCGCATTCGCTGTTTACCGCGGACTGACCGAGGCTCTGCCTTATCATCGCCTTTTCAACTCCCCCATAGCCGAATCGGCTATCGTGGGTTCGGCAGTAGGCTATGCCATGGCAGGCGGCCGTGTAATTGCCGAGCTTATGTACTGTGACTTTATCGTCTGCTCGGGCGACGAGGTCTTCAACCAGATGGCAAAATGGCAGGCAATGTCCGCCGGCGGACTTCAGATGCCGGTTGTTCTCCGTGTTCCCGTAGGATTTAAGTACGGTGCACAGCATTCCCAGGACTGGACCACTCTTTGTGCTCACGTTCCCGGACTTAAGGTTGTATACCCCGTAACTCCTTATGACGCAAAGGGTCTTATGAACACCGCTCTTAACGGAACCGACCCGGTTTGTTTCTTCGAGAGCCAGCAGCTTTACGATAAGGGCGAGGAATTTGTTAAGGAAGGCGTTCCGGAAGGATACTATGAGATTCCCTTCGGTGAGCCCGCAATCCGTACCGAGGGTAACGATGTTACCATTCTGACCATCGGTGCAACCCTCTACACTGCCATGGAAGCCGAGAAGATTCTCCGCGAGCAGTACGGAATTACCGCCGAGGTTATTGACGCCCGTTCGGTCGTTCCCTTTAACTATGAAAAGGTTATCGAGTCGGTTAAGAAAACCGGCCGCATTGTTCTTGCCTCCGACGCAGTAGGCCGCGGAAGTATCCTTAATGACATGGCCACCAACATCACCAACCTTGCCTTTGATTATCTGGATGCACCTCCCGTTATTGTCGGTTCCGAGAACTGGATTACTCCTGCCTCCGAATATAAGGAGCAGTTCTATCCCCAGCCCAGCTGGATTATCGACGCCATTCATGAGCGCCTGATGCCCATCGCCGGCTACACTGCAAAGCACAGCTACACCGACGCCGAGCTTCTGCGCAGAGCCGAAAAGGGTGTATAATCAATAGTATTTTAACCCTAACCGGGGTTGCTGAAAACTTCTTCGGCAACCCCTTTTGTTAAATATTATGCTTTTTTTGAAAGGACGACAAATATGAAGGCAGTAATGTACGGTGCAGGTAACATCGGTCGCGGATTTATCGGACAGCTTTTCTCCCAGTCGGGATACGAGACCGCTTTTATCGATGTTGCTCCCGCCGTTATCGAACAGCTTAACACCCAGCACGAATATCCCGTGCGTATACTCTATAAAGAGGGCTATGAGGAGTCAATGGTCAAAAACGTCTCCTGTGTGGACGGCAAGGACCCCGAGGCAATTGCCGACGCCATTGCCCAAGCCGACGTCATGGCCACCGCCGTTGGCGTTAACATTCTTAAATTTATCTTCGGCAACATTGCAGGAGGACTCAGAAAGCGCTGGCAGGACCCCAATAAGGCTCCTCTCAACATCATAATCTGCGAAAACCTCATCGGTGCCGACAAATATCTCAAGGAAGAAATCGGCAAGCTCCTGAACGACGACGAAAAAAAGCTGCTTGACGAAAAGGTAGGCTTTGTTGAGGCCTCCATCGGCCGCATGGTTCCGGTTCAAACCGACGAGATGAAGGGGGATAACCCTCTCAGAGTGTGTGTCGAAAGCTATGGTATTCTTCCTGTTGATAAGGCCGCTTTTAAGGGTGAAATTCCTCCCATTAAAAATATGGTTCCCTTTACTCCCTTTGAATTTTATATCGAGCGCAAGCTCTTTATACACAACATGGGACACGCCTTCACGGCGTATCTTGGAAGCATTATGGGCGTGGATTATATCTGGCAGGCCATTGAAAATCCCTATGTGGAACTGCTTGTTATGCGTGCCATGCAGCAGTCGGCAATCGCCCTCGCCTCCCGCCACAATGTTCCCTATATTGAACTTAACGATCATGTTGAGGACCTGCTTTCCCGTTTCGGTAACCGTCAGCTGGGCGATACCGTAAAAAGAGTCGGCAACGACCTTAACCGTAAGCTCAAACCCGGCGACCGTATAATCGGAGCTCTCAACATGTGCCTTGAGCAGGGCGTAACCCCTAAATATATCTGCCTTGCCGCCGCCGCCGCCATGAACTTTAAGCACGACGAGGTTTCAAAGAAGAGTGCCGAGGAGATTCTTGCCGAAATATGCAAAATAGATAAAAATTCCGACGCCGGAAAGCTTATTCTCGAATACGACGCCGCCATAAAATCCGGCAAGTCGGTGGAAGAGCTCTTCAAAATGATGAAATAATTGAAGCTTTTAGGCTTTCTTATTAAAAAAGACCGTTTCATGTGAAACGGTCTTTTAATATTTGTACGCTTTATTTTGAAGGGGTGTTCAGCAGCCGTCCATGGGCAGCCGCTTTTTCTTTTTGCTTTTTAAATATTATAAAGAAGGCGATAAGCTCGGCCAGGAAGGTTAAAAACCATGAGATGGGATAGGAAATAAACAGGCTTGAGGTGCTGTGGAAGGCAGGGAGCCGGAAGATGGTATATATCCAGACTATTCTCATAACGCAGACCCCCGCAACCGTTATTATCATGGGCACAACCGACGATCCCATTCCACGAAGACTGCCGGTCATAACATCCATAAGTCCGCAAAGAAAATAGGGAAGACATACAAAGGATAGCCGGAGCACACCCTGAGCAATAGCCTCGGAAGAATCGGTTATGTAAATTTTAAGAAGGGTAGGCGCGGCAAGATACATGGAAACACCGCACACAAGTCCCACAACCGCAACCGAAGTAAGGGCGATAAATGTTATCTTCTTAATGCGGTCAAATTTCGCCGCTCCGAAGTTTCGCCCGGTAAAATTCAGGGCAGTCTGGTGAAAACTGTTCATTGTCAAATAGACAAAACCCTCGAGATTAGCGGCGGCGGCATTACCCGAAACCACCACCGAACCGAAGGAATTGATGGAAGACTGAATAATAACATTTGAAATGGAAAAAAGAGAACCCTGAATTCCGGCCGGAAGCCCGATTTTTATTATTTTAAGCAAAGGCTTTTTGAAAAATCTAATTTTGGACAGGTAAAGCCGACAGTCATCCTGACGTTTTATAAGCGCAATAATGACAAGCAGGGCCGACAGTGTCTGGGAAAGGGCAGTGGCAATAGCCACTCCTGCCACATTCAAATTCAAAAATTTGACCAAAATATAATTGAGTATAACATTGAGAATGCCGGCCGCAGTAAGATATATAAGCGGCCCCTTGGTGTCTCCCGCGGCCCTAAGAATTGCCGAACCGAAATTGTAAACAAGTCCTCCTGTCATACCACAAAAATATATTTTCATGTATATGGCCGAAAGGCTGATAACATCGTCCGGAGTTCCCATCATTTCAAGAAAATTTTCCGAAAAAATAACCCCAACCGCCGTCAACACCGCTCCGCCCAGTATAGCAGTTGGAATGGCCGTATGAACCGTTTCAAAAACCGTTCTGCTTTGTTTGGCGCCGAGAGCATGAGCCACCGACACACCGGCTCCCACCGAAAGCCCTATAAACAAATTAACCAGAAGGTTTATAAGT
>CABMOR010000059.1 GCA_902388225.1 uncultured Oscillospiraceae bacterium
GCCGTTTCCTCAAATATTTATGACATTACCGATATGAAGCTGGTCATAATCGGCCTTTCCTCTCTTGACGGCTTTACGGCGGCTGACAGCGAGGTAATTGCCAGCATTATAGCCACCTGGGGTCCGAAAATATGTGTTCTGATAACCTCCCTTGCCATGGGACTGACATCCAGCATGATACCTCACATGGTTGACTCTTTTGTCAAAAACGATCGTCAGGGGGTCAATAAAAAATTTAACCAGGCCGTTGGAACGATACTTGTGCTTGCCGTGCCTATGGCGGTAGGAATGTGTTTGCTCTCCCATCCCCTTTATTATGTATTCTACGGTGAGAGCCGTTTTGGACCTACACTTATGAGAATTTTACCCTACTTGAGAATATTTGAAAGCGTTAGCATGGTTGCCAGCATGTGCCTGCAAAGCATCGGACTTGCAAAGGTTGTTTGCTTTACAAGCGTTGGAGGATTGATTATAAACGCCGCATGCGACGTCCCCTTTATTTATATGTGCAATTTCCTTGGGCTTCCGGCATATTGGGGAGCCGGATTTTCCAGCATGCTCGGATATACTGTCTCGATTTCGGCCGTCTTTATTCTCCTTAAAAAGAAGTATGGGCTTAAATATATGCCACTTGTTAAAACGGTTTTAAAGGTGGTAGCCGGGCTTATTCCCATGACTGTCGCCGTTCTGATATGCTTGCATTTTATTCCCATGACCGGAGGGCGTCTTGTCCAGTTCCTTCTCATGGCAGTCATTGCGGTAATCGGCGGGTCTGCATACGGGCTTGTGGTTTACAAGACCGGTGCAATAACCGACGTTTTCGGCAAAAACTTCTTAAACAAAATTTTAGTTAAGCTTCATTTAAAGAAGGCGTGAGCCGAAAGGATTCTGAAAATCGTGTCAACCAAAGAAATTTTTAAACGATATATTATTTTTGTCATAAGCCTGTTTTTTGCAGCCATGGGTGTGGCCGTGACCAAAAGGGGAGATTTGGGGGTTTCTCCTGTTTCTTCGGTAGCTAATGTCATGAATTCAAAATTTGATTTTTTGTCCATGGGCGTCTGTCTTATAATCTGGAATTGCCTGCTTATTGTGGGGCAGATTATTATTCTCCGAAAGGACTTTAAGCTTTTTCAGCTTTTGCAGATACCCCTTCCTTGCTTTTCGGGATTTTTACCGACTTTGGAATAATGTTGGTTTCTTTTATATCTGTGAATAGCTATGCCGTCAGGCTTTTATGTGTTATAGGCGGTATAATTATTTTGGGATTTGGAATTTTTCTTTCGGTCATTGCAAATGTAATAATGAACTCGGGAGAG
Source organism: uncultured Oscillospiraceae bacterium (assembly GCA_902388225.1). Lineage (GTDB taxonomy): Bacteria > Bacillota > Clostridia > Oscillospirales > Acutalibacteraceae > UMGS1484. The sequence continues at coordinate 1,320 of CABMOR010000059.1, forward strand.
GCTTTTGTTAAGGCATTGTCTGACAAAACAGGGATTGTATTCGGAAATTTGAAAATCGGATTTGACATTTTTTGCGTTTTGCTTTCGATCTTGCTTTCTATGGTTTTCTTTGGAGGGCAAATTGTCGGAACGAGAGAGGGAACGGTCATAACAGCTCTTTTTACCGGAATGGTTGTAAATCTTTTTGTGAGATTGCTTAAATCTTCTCTTAACGGCATTTTGAAGGCATAAACAATATAACCGCCGTGATTTAAAGCGGCGTTTTTTGTTTTTAAAAAATTAATTACTTAAAAAGTTTTTAAATCTTTATATTGACATAACGTCATTTTATCATTATAATAAAACAAATGATGTAAAACAAATGATTTTAAAGAGGTGCTTTTATGCCGCCAAAGCCCAAATTTCAACGAGAAGAAATTGTATCGGCGGCTCTTGACATTGTCAGAGAGTGCGGGATTGAATGTTTAACCACAAGGAATGTGGGCGCAAAGCTCAACAGCTCGGCCCGACCGATTTTTACCGTGTTTAAAAATATGGACGAGCTTAAACAGGCTGTAAGAGCGGAGGCTATAAAATTATATGAACAGAGCATTGTCCCAAAAACAGAAAGCACGCCTCTGTTTAAACAACTGGGAATGGGAATGATTTCTTTCAGTATAAATGAGCCAAAGCTTTTCCGGTTCCTTTTTATGAAGCAAAACAAGGAAGCCGACAGCTTTGATGATGTTTTCGGGTATCTTGGGAAAACAGCGGAATATTGTATTGAGATTATACGGAAGGATTATTCTCTTAATAGGCAGGAGGCATATTTGCTTTTTGAAAGCGTTTGGATATACACCTACGGAGTGTCCTCTCTTTGCGCCACCGGAATGTGCCGCTTTTCTACCGAGCAGATAAGCAAGATGCTTACAACTGAATTTACGGCAATGCTTGCCTATGTTCGTTCGGGGGGCGGGTTGGAAAAACCTTTGAGGAGATAAAGCATTTTAGAGCTCTAATATGCCCGAAATATTTTTTCGGTAAAAGAATTTTTAAATCAATTAGAAAAACCACCGATTTTTTGTCGGTGGTTTTATCTTTATTGTTCAGCGGTCGCAAAGGGGATGACGTCCGACGCAGACATTGTCGGACTTTCGGTCTCTAAGGGCTTCTATTGGGTTTGGAGCGGTTTCAAAGCGATAGTCCTGACCTTTTTCATTCATATAATCCTGTATAAAGGAATGGGTTATCACCTTGTCAAGGGGAGAATTGACCCGGGTTTGATAATCTATAAATGTCTCGGGGCACTTTTCGACATTTACATACCCCTCTCTCATGGCAGTATTATTTACCGTATTAGCAAGCACATCACGGACATATTCAATATTGCTTTCGAGCTTTAAAGGTTCAGGGAAAACGGGGTTGGGAATGACATTGCCCGCCTCCTTCTTTTCATAGTCCTCCAAAAGCTTCTGAGCAACATTCAAGTGCATGATTTCCTGTTCAAAAAGCATTCTCCATATTTCCCTGATGCCGGGGTCGGTTTCGGTCTCATAACAGCTCCAGTAGAGCCAACATTCGGTATATTGGTGTATAAGCAGATTTTCAAGAGGAGTGGCACAGGGATTTAAAAGACTTCCGTAATGGGAAACATGCTGTTCCTCAATCATGCCTATTTCCTGATAAAGCCTTCGTCCGGTTTCCTCCGGCCAAAGAGCGGCGGTGTTCATATAATAATTCATGGTTTGCTGTTCGGCGGCGGTAATAACATTAGAGGCAAGAAGGTCAATGGCGACGGGCTGTTTATCGGTTACCGGACGCTTAATTGAATCGTAGGGATGACGGTGATGAGAAATTGTTGGGCGTCCGGGCATGATTTCAGTATATCTGCCGACTAAATTTTCGGCATGCTCTCCGTTTGTTGCTTCAAGATAATCGGCATATCGGTAAAGATGGTCAAAATCTTCAAGCAAAGCAAAATCCAGAGCGGCCTTAATGTCGGGATTAAGCACCCTCTTTGCAAGGTGTGCTGTCAGATCGACCGCAAGCTGTTCGTAACCGATTGTGTGTTCGAGAGCCGATTCATCGGTGGGTTTAAGGTGGGCAATGAGTTTTTGCTGCTGCTGTTCACCCCGACGGATAAGAGCAAGCTTTCGGCGAATGTCATTGTTGTCGCAATTTCGGGAAAACTGATGAGAAAACCATACATTTTCAAACTCGGTTCCGTTCATAAGAATTATACGGGTTCGGGTATACGGGTCGACTTCCTGTTTATCATAAGGCTTTGGACAAAGCTTTTGCCAGTCGACAAAAAACTCCGATTCTTTTTCTGGCGTAATTTCAAATGGATTCATAAATACATCACTCCTTGGGTATATTATGTGAAAATACGCCGTTTTTATTTATTAAAGAAATCTCATAAAATAGGAAAATGCCATGGTACCATAATTCCTCTAATATTCGATTCATACATTATCCTTTCTGAAAAAATAAAAATAGCCGAAGCTTTGAGATCGACTCAGAGATACGGTTTTATATATTCGTTATTCGTGTGCGTTTTTCTTCCTACTGCTCCATTTTGTTCCCAAAATCAAAAGAATCGTTGGGGCAGGGGAACCCTTGTGAAAAATCAAAAGTGTTTTAAGATACTATTCCGTAACATGAAATATGCCCGTAACCCCTCGACAGAGCTACAGGCGTTTGAACTTGAGTTAGGCGGAAAAAAGAAAATCGGGATACCCTTTCGAGTATCCCGATTTTGGTGCGAGAGACGGGACTTGAACCCGTACGCCATAGACACACGCCCCTCAAACGTGCCTGTCTGCCAATTCCAGCACTCTCGCGACTGCAAGCAAGATTATATCAAAAAGGGTATCGTTTGTCAATACCTAATTTTAAAAAAATCAAACTTTTTTAAAGGCATTTTTTCAAGTTTTGATTAGGGAGTAAAAGTATCCTTAACATGATGACGCAAAGAACAAAAAATCGGCGGAAGAACCATTTTACCGCCGATTTTTTTGTTACCGTTCCTCTCGGAAATAGTTTAGTCCGAGATGGGATGGACTCTGATGCTCCCTTTTCTTTTTGACGCTTATAAATATGAGTACGACAATGGTAACAACATAGGGCAGCATCTTAATAAGCTCTTTGGTGCTGCTCGAAAGGCCGGGAATGTAAACGCATATAATATAGAGGCCGCCGAAAAGGAAGGAACTCAGAATGGCAGATTTGGGTCTCCATATTGCGAAAATAACTATTGCAATGGCAAGCCATCCACGGTCGCCGAAGCCGTCGTTGGTCCATGCTCCGGCCGTATAGTCCATAACAAAATAGAGACCTCCAAGACCTGCTATTGCACCGCCCAAACATGTCGAGAGATATTTATAGAGTGTGACATTTATGCCTGCTGCATCGGCTGTAGCGGGATTTTCTCCAACCGCCCTAAGATTAAGTCCAACCCTGGTGCGATTGAGCACAAAGGAGGCCAAAAGGGCGATAATAATGGCAAGATAGGCCAAAAATCCGAAGGAAAGAAAAGTCTGTCCGAAAATTCCTGTCTTATCTGCAATGGGGAGATAGGCTTTGTATGCTTTTCCGGTTTCAATAAGAGAAATGGAACCGCTCTCGCCGAAAAAGTTAAGCAATGACCCGCCGAAAAAGTTTCCGATTCCGACGCCGAAGGTTGTAAGGGCAAGTCCGGTAACATTCTGGTTGGCACGGAGGGTTACGGTCAGAAAACTGTATATAAGAGAGAGTATAACCGAGCCGAGAACGCAGGAAAGGAAGGAAAACAAAATACAAAGAATGGGAACGGGGTTTTCGGTGGAATGTTCATAGATATAACCGCCGATTATGCCGGAAATTCCTCCAACATACATTATTCCGGGAATGCCAAGGTTAAGGTTACCGCTTTTTTCGGTAATTATTTCGCCGGTAGCGCCGAAAAGAAGGGGAATTCCCTGAATTATGGCGGCGTTTATAAATGTCATAATTGTGGAAAACATCAGCCGATTACCTCCTTTGAAGCTTTTTTGCGGAAGTTAACTTTATAGTTGATAAAGAATTCACATCCGATTATGAAGAAAAGAATTATACCGGTGAGAATGTCCGAAACACTTTCGTTTAGACGGAAGGTGGTGGCAATTTCTCCCGCACCCTTTTGAAGGAAGATAATGAGAAAAGATGTAATTATCATAAGAATGGGATTAAATTTGGCAAGCCATGAAACCATAATGGCCGTAAAGCCCATTCCGCCGGCCAAATTTTTGGAAATTGTATGGTTGGTTCCCGAAACAAGAAGAAAGCCGGCAAGTCCGCAAATGCCGCCCGAAAGCACCATTGTGCGGATAATGACCTTTTTGACATTGATCCCTATATATCTTGCGGTATTTTCACTTTCGCCAACCACCGAAATTTCATAACCGTGCTTGCTGAATTTAAGGTAAACAAACATAAGCACCGTAATGACAGCAACAATCAGGATGTTAAGAAGATATTTCTGTCCGAATAGTTCGGGGAGCCATCCGGCCTCGGTGGACTGGTTAATAACACCCATGACATTTGAACCGCTGGGCACCCATACCATAATAAAGAAGGAAACAAGCTGCATGGCAACATAGTTCATCATTAGTGTAAAAAGGCTTTCATTGGTTCCCCACTTTGCTTTAAAAACAGCGGGGAAAACGCCCCAAATAACTCCTGCCAAAACGCTGGTTATAAGCATTATGATTATGAGGAGAAGGGGAGAGATGGTGTCCTTGAAATAAAACATACATGCTGCCGAAGCAAGTCCGCCCACAAGCACCTGTCCCTCGGCACCCAAATTCCAAAATCGCATCTTAAAGGCGGGAGTAACGGCAAGGGAAATTATGAGCAGCATAGCCAGGTTTTGAAGCATGTTCCAGAATTTACGGCCGGAGCCGAAGCTTCCCTTAAACATACTCTCATAAACGCTGACAGGGTTGAGTTTTGTAAGAAGAACTATTACCAAGGCCGAAACAACAAGAGCGGCAAGAATGGCAACAGCCCGGATAATCCAGCCCTTCCACCAAACAATACTGTCTCTTTTTGTAATGTGAATAAGAGGCTCTTTGACGGCTTTATCGTTGTTATTCATTCTTTGGGGCCTCCTTTTGCTGAATTTCGGTGCCGTGAACTTTTGATTTGGTCATGAGAAGTCCGATTTGTTCCTTGGTGGCGGTCCGTCCGTCCACAATTCCGGTAACGCTTCCGTCGCCAATAACCATAATGCGGTCGCATAGCTCGAGCAGAACGTCAAGATCCTCTCCAACAAAAATAACTGCCACGCCGTTTTCCTTTTGAGCGTTTAAAAGGTTGTATATTATATATGAGGAATTGATGTCAAGACCTCTGACAGGATATGCCGCCATGAGAACGCTTGGGGCCGCGGCAATTTCACGTCCCACAAGAACCTTTTGAACATTACCACCCGAAAGGCGACGAACAGGGGTCTGGGCGCTGGGGGTAACTACCTCAAGCTGTTCTATAATGTTTTCGGCAAGGGTTTTGGGCGACTTTCTTGACAGAAACATGGATTTTCCCTTGTTATAGCTTCTGAGCATCATGTTGTCAACAATGTCCATGTTTCCCACGAGTCCCATTCCAAGCCTGTCCTCAGGAACAAAAGAAAGACGAACGCCCAGATTTCTGATTTCAAGTGGGGTCTTGTCTTTGAGGTCTTCGGAGGAATTGTCGGTTGGGTTGTTATAGATTATTTCGCCGGAATCAATATGCTGCAAACCGGCGATGGCCTCAAGCAGTTCTCTCTGACCGCTGCCCGCTATGCCGGCTATGCCGAGAATTTCCCCCGAATTTGCATAAAAAGAAACGTCCTTAAGAAGACTGACGCCCTCACGGCTCATACAGTTAATATGCTTGACCTCAAGACGCTTCTGGGGATTTTTGGGCTCGCTTCTTTGGATGTTCAAGTCGATTTTTTTGCCCACCATCATTTCGGTAAGCTCGGATTCGGTGGTCTTGTCGGTTTCCACGGTCCCGATATATTCGCCCTTTCGAAGAACCGATACCCGATCGGAAATGTCCATAACCTCATGAAGCTTGTGGGTTATTATGATA
>CABMOR010000060.1 GCA_902388225.1 uncultured Oscillospiraceae bacterium
GAAGGAGAGCACATCTTCCTCCTGCTCGGCAAAGGGCTTTACCTCTTCTTTTAGTTTCTCAAGCTCGGGTTTGAGAAGATCGGCCGGACGGCAGTTTATGGGCTGTTCGTCACCGATAATTTTCTTTCTGAATTCAGGGTCGATTTCCACCGGGGTCTTTCCGTATTCCCCGCGAACAAGGCCTCTGAATTCCTTTGTGACCGTCTTATAACGCTCGCCGGTAATAACATTAAACACAGCCTGAGTTCCGACAATCTGGGATGTGGGGGTCACAAGCGGAGGAAAACCGCAGTCCGACCGCACATTAGGCACTTCTGCAAGCACCTCCGAAAGCTTGTCCTCCTTGCCTGCTCCCTTAAGCTGGGAAACAAGATTGGAAAGCATTCCTCCCGGCACCTGATAAATAAGGGCCTTCGCGTCGGAGCAAAGAAGTTTTGGATTCAGCAGACCGGACTCAAGATATTTTTCACGAAGAGTTGTGACATATTTTGCAATTTCATCAAGAGCGACCAAATCCAGGCCTGTGTCATATTCTGTACTCTTAAGGGCCGAAACCATGGATTCGGTTGCGGGATGAGCTAAAGGCGACATGGCAGTATCAATAACATCCGCTCCCGCCTCAATGCCCTTGAGCATAACCATTGAAGCAAGACCCGAGGTATAGTGAGAATGAAGCTGGACGGGAATACCCACCGTTTGCTTTATTGCCTTTACAAGCTCAAAGGTGGCGTAAGGGGTCAACAGTCCGGCCATATCCTTGATGCATATAGAATCGGCGCCGGCATTTTCAATTTCTTTGGCATAATTCTTATAATATTCCAGGTCAAAAACCGGGCCGGTGGTATATGAAATCGCCACCTGGGCATGGGCCTTTTCCTTTTTGGCCGCAGAAATTGCGGTCTGAAGATTTCTAATGTCGTTAAGGGCGTCGAAAATCCTGATTATATCAATACCGTTTGCCACCGATTTTTGCACAAAATATTCCACAACATCATCGGCATAATGACGGTATCCGAGCATGTTTTGACCTCTGAAAAGCATCTGAAGCTTGGTGTTTTTGCAGTTATCTCTTATTATACGAAGCCGCTCCCAAGGATCCTCGTCAAGAAAACGAAGGCAGGCGTCAAAGGTGGCGCCGCCCCAGCACTCAAGAGAATGAAACCCTATCCTGTCAAGCATGGGAAGCATGGGAAGCATTTCTTCGGTGGTCATTCTTGTGGCAATAAGAGACTGGTGAGCGTCACGGAGCAGAGTTTCGGTTATACCGATTTTAGGCATAAATAATCCTCCTTAACCGATGGTCACAACGGGAGAACCGGTTTCCACCACATCATCCTTTGAGACGTTCACAGAAAGAACCGTGCAGTCTCTGGGGGCCTTAATTTCATTTTCCATTTTCATGGCTTCAAAAACCACCATAACATCACCGTTTTTAAGCTTATCCCCTGCCTTGACATTTACGCTTAGAATGGTTCCGGGCATAGGGCATGAAATAACCTCCCCGTCGGCAGGAGCGGACGAAACGGTTGCGGGTGCAGGAGTAGCAGGCGAAACGGCATTCCCCTGCGCCGCCGAAGAAGCGGCAGAGCTTTCCGAAATTTCCTCAACCTGAACATCATAGGCTTTTCCGTTTACGGTTATTCTTAAATTTTTCATTATTTTTTACCCCCATTATTTAAAAAGGAAAATTTGTGTGTTTTTTTGCAGGCCTTGACTCACGCTTTGATTCGAGACAGTCAAGAGCCGAAGAAAGCTTGGCTCTGATTTGATCTTTGGTCACAATTTCATCAATATAGCCCTTTTCGGCCGCGAAAATCGCCGAGCCGAAATTTTCGGTATATTCCCGAGCAAGAGACTCTATACTTTCTCCCTTATTTAAACGGTCTGAATATACTATAATTGCCGCCGCCTCGGGAGAAAGGGGCGAAACCACCCCGTCGGGGAATGCAAATACAAGGTCGGCCGCCGTGCCCTTTGATGCAAAGGCGGAATAAACCCCGCCGCAGGCTCTTCCGGCAATGACCGAAATTTTCCCTGTGGTCGCTTCGCAGTAGACGCTGGAAAGCTGAGCCGCAAGACGGGCTCCGTTTGCAATTTCCGATTGTTTGTCGATGGCAAATCCGTCGGCATTTATTATGGTAATAACCGGAATTGAAAATCCGTCGCACATACGCACAAATCGGCTGATTTTTGCAACCGAATCGGCATCCAGTCTACTCTCCTTGGTCAGCACGGCTCCGCAGGGTTTTCCGTCAATTCTGGCAAGGAGGGTCTCGGCGGTTTTTCCAAAGCCGTCGGACAAATGAATTTTGTCCTCACAATCAAGAAGCTCGGCCTTTATAACCGGACAGACCGAAGGGGTTCCCGACTGAAGCCACATAGCGGGAGCAAGATTGTTTTGAGGCAAAAGTGAAAGCAAAGATTTGACATTATCAAAACAGGCCTCCATTCGGTCACATACAATGTGAGCCGTGCCGTTTTCGTATGCCGACTGAGCCGTTCCTACCTCATCTGCGTTTTTGTAAACCGAGGAGGGATAAAGAGAAAGGGAAGCGGATTTTTCCATAATGACAATGTCAAACTGAGCACATAAAATTGCATTTTCTCCCGTACATGTTCCGGCCACAACGGCAATTTGGGGAACAACACCCGACAAGAGCGACGCCGAATTTATCAGCTTTGAAAAGGCGCTCATTGCGTCGGCGCCATCCTCCACAAAACCGCCCTTTGAATCAAAAATTCCGATTATGGGAACACCGTTTTTACCGGCAAGCTCATAAAGAGAGAAAATCTTTTGAGCTTGGGCAAGACTCATGGCTCCGCCAAAGCTGTCGGGATTTTGAGCAAAAACATAAACTCCCTCGCCGTTTACCGTTGCAAATCCGCAAACAGCCTCGGCCAGTTCATCCCTGTTTTTAACAAATGCCCCCATTTCCACAAAGCTTCCCTCGTCCACAAGCTGTATGATTCTCTGCTTTGCAACCGAGCTTTGACTTTTTTCCTTGAGATCATTTATTCTTTGGTTTATATTCATTTTGTTTCCTCCCCTGTGCTTTTGAAAGGGTAATTAAATCCCTGATTTCCTGTTTTTCAAGAAGCCGCCATTTCCCCACCGGAAGCCTTCCCAGTCTGAGGTTTCCGACAGCCACCCGCTTAAGCCTTGTGACCTCAAGGCCAACATGTTCGCACATTTTTCTTATCTGACGGTTTCTGCCTTCATTTAACTCAAATTCCAGCACCACCCTGTCGTCATCATCCACAAGGGGGACAATATTGCATTTGGCGGTTTTTTTGCCGTCAATTATAATACCGTTTGACATTTCAAAGAGTTGACTGTCCAAAACAGGAGGACGGACGGTTACACGGTAAAGCTTTTGAACATGTCCCGAAGGATGGGTCATAAGGTTTATGAATTCCCCGTCGTTTGAAAAGAGAAGCAATCCCTCGCTGTCTTTATCAAGACGCCCGGCCGGAAAAACCCTTTCGGGGGCGTCATCCACGAGGTCGGCTACGCATTTTCTTCCAAGCTCATCACTCATTGTGGTTACATATCCGCGGGGCTTGTTAAGCATAATATAAATCCGCTCGTTTTGCCCGTGGACAACCTTTTTGCCGCCGACGGTCACAATATCCCCCCGAGGCCTTACCTTGTCACCAAGGCGGGCGGGATGTCCGTTTATCTTTACCTTGCCGTTTTCGATAAACTCCTCTGCCTTTCGACGGGAACAAAATCCGCATTCCGACAGATATTTCTGAAGTCTTATGGGTTCGTTTTTCATTTTATTCTCCGTTTAAAATAATTTGCTGCTCAAAGGAGGTATCTTCGGCCGTTTGGATCATAGTGAGAATATACCACCTTTTTTCCACCTTTACGCAGACAAAGGTGATATTCTGGGTGCTTTGATTGAGGCTTCCCTTGGTGGTGACATCGGCCTTTACAAGAGTAACGGCGCTGACATTCATGTCTGTCATGTCCTGCCCGTTATATTTTCCGTTTTCAAATTGCTGTTCCTTTGACTCAAGTGTGCTTTCATCTATTTCCACCGTCAGGTTTTCGCCGAAATCAATTTTTTCGGCATTGTTTTTCATGGCGTCGTAAACACTGTCAAAAATTGCATCTCCTCCGCCGTTTTGCTCGGCATTTTCCTTTATACTGTCGGAAATTTCGGGAACGACGCTTGAACAAAGACGGTCAAAATCTCTGTCCCTTACGGCGGTTATGTAATCAATGGCCGCACCTTCGGCCGTAGAGGTCACACGGTTGGTGATTCTCGGCAGGACCTTCCAAATAAAAAACGTGACGAACAGAGCAAGCAAAATCGAAAGAGCAATTACCAAAATGTAAAAAACATTTTTTTGCTTTTTCGTCATCTCCCCCATTTTATCATTTATCATCTGACCGTAATCAGGTCGTTTAACTGTTTTTTTATTTTTGCTTATACTCAAAATTCCACCGCCTTACACACCCTTTTATAATACCACCACTCCCCCCGTTTCGTCAATAAAATTATGGAGTAAAATAAAAAATGCCTGCAAAAAGCAGACATCCTTTAAAACTATTTGCCGTTTTGTTCGTTATAGGCTTTTCTGACCGCCTTGGCAAGCTGGTCTGCGCAGGAAGTGGGTTTCATTCCGCAGGTGTTTCCCAAAAGCTTATCTTCAATCTGCTCAACCGTAAAACCGTCAACAAGCTTTGAAATTGCTTTAAGGTTACCGTTACATCCGCCAATAAATTCAATATTGCTTACCACATCGCCGTCAAGGTCAAAATCAATCTCCATAGCGCAGGTAAACCGAGTTTTGTATTTATGTCTCAAAAAAGCACACCCCGATCTTATGTTTAATATTATTTTACTACCACTTTGGCTTTTTGTCAACGGAACTTTTTTGCGGATTTTTTTGTAAAAGACGGGAAAAATATTAAAAAATAATTTAAGGACTGAAAAAAATGAAAAACATTTCCAAGAAAAACAAAATACGTTTTTTAAGCTTTGCTTTTGCAATTGTTTTGGCAATATGCGGTTTGGCAATAAGCGGATATGCCGCTGCAGAGCAATACAGCACAAAGCTTGGAATAACCTATGAGCGCAATTTAACCGAACTCTCCGAGCACATAAGCAGTATAGAGAACTGTCTGAGAAAGGGCCGGTACGCTGTTACATCATCCGGTGCTACCGACCTTTCCATGAAGCTTTGGAGCGAGGCTCTGTCGGCTAAGACATGTCTTTCGGGGCTTCCGACATCCGGCACAAATCTTGACAACACCTATAAGTTTCTCTCTCAAGTCGGAGAGTTTTCCCTTTCCCTTTCAAAGAAAATCTCAAACGGAGAACAGATATCAAGTTCGGAAAGAGAGCAGCTTGAAAAACTGCTCAGTTATGCCCGGCAGATAAACGCTGAGGTTGACGAGCTTTGCCTTACGATGAATGAGGAAGGAAAATGGGCCGAGCAAATTAAAAATTCAATATACCAAAACGACATTGACACTGAAAATGACCTTAGCAGCGGATTTAACAATGTTGAGGATCATCTTTCCGATTATCCAACCATGCTTTATGACGGGCCCTTTTCCGACCACATTTTACAAGCCAAGGCCAAATTCACCGAAGGAAAGGCCGAAGTGACAAAAGATGAAGCCGCACAAAAGGCCTCAAAATTTTTAAATACCGGTTCTGACCAACTTGTTTTTGAGGGAGAAGAAGAGGGGATTGTCCCCTGCTATAATTTTTCATGCAACGACAGCAACATTTCCATTACAAAGAAGGGCGGCTACTGTTCCTATATATTAAACAGCCGAGATATCGGCGAAGCGGTTTACGGATACGACGAATGTCTTGTAAAGGCGCAGGATTTTATCGCATCTCTGAACCAAGGAAATTTTGAGCCCAGTTATTATGTCATTAACGAAGGAATATGCGTTATAAATTTTGCCTACACCGAAAACGGAATTATATACTATACCGACCTTATCAAAATTGGTATTGCAACCGACACGGGAGATGTTGTAAGCTTTAATGCCCAAGGCTTTATAATGAACCACACCAACCGCAGTTTCGAGGCTCCTTCAAACGACATTTCCGCCGCAAGAGAAAAGCTTTCTCCCATTCTTTCGGTCGAAAGCGAATCCCTGGCGGTCATTCCTCTTGACACCATGGAAGAAAGAATATGCTATGAATTTCTTTGCATTGGAGAAAACGAAGAAGAAATACTGGTTTATATAAACGCAAACACTCTTGAGGAAGAAAAAATTCTCATACTTCTTAAAACAGACGGCGGGATTCTTACCCAATAGAAAATTGTGTTGAAAGATGTGATAAATGGTTGTATAATTCTCAAAAAAGAAAGGAAGGATTTTTTTGAGGATTATCATAATAAGGCACGGAGATCCAAACTATGAAATCGATTCACTGACCGAAAAGGGTTTTAGAGAAGCCGAATTGCTTACAAAGCGGACTGTAAAAATGGGCATTGACGAAATTTGGTGTTCTCCTCTCGGCCGGGCAAAAGCCACCGCCGAAGGAACGGTTAAAGCGCTTAATATGAAGCCTCATGTCGTTCCGTGGCTGAGGGAATTTGACGGAGCCGTTCCCGACCCTGAAAGCGGAATTCTTCATTATCCCTGGGATTTTAAACCGAGAATATTCGACAAAGATAATCTTATTTATTCCGACGGCTGGCAAAAGTCTCCTCTTTATGACTCGGAGGATTTTAGAGAAAAGTACCAAGCCCTTTGTGACGGTCTCGACGGGGTTTTGGCCCTTCACGGATACAAAAAGGAAGGCCGAATTTTCAGAACAAAAGAAGGAAACAACGACACGGTGGCTTTTTTCTGTCATTTTGGTGTGGAAGGCTTTATTCTTTCATATCTTTTCAGCATCAGCCCCCATGTTTTTCACCAGAATTTTGTGGCCTTGCCAACCTCGGTGACCACAATATATACCGAAGAACGAGAGGAAGGATTTGTTTCCTTCCGCTGCTGCGGATACGGCGATGTTTCACACCTTTATGCCGGAGATGAGGAGCCTTCCTTCTCGGCAAGGTTCTGCGAAAAATACCATTCTGCCGACCGACACGACTGACTGTTATAAAACAAGAGCGTACAATTTTGTACGCTCTTGTTCTTTTCCGGTTGTATTTTTTCACTGCAAATGAATGATTGCATATGATTATCAGTTTTTCAGGCTCTGAAGCGGGGCCGGAAGTCTTCCTCCCCGGGATATAAATTTAAGAGGCGAGGCCGTGTTAACCGCCATGACCGGACCCTTTCCGAGCAGTCCGCCGAAGGAAAGCTCATCCCCCACCTTCTTGCCAATGGCGGGAATGAGTCTTA
>CABMOR010000061.1 GCA_902388225.1 uncultured Oscillospiraceae bacterium
AAAACCCTGGTCATCATTTGGGAAATCAAAACCGCCGTTTGCTTTGACATTATTCTTGTTCCTTCGGTGCCCTTTGTGTATTTCATTTGTCCGTCGGCTCCGCAAAAGCCCGAGACAAGAAAAGGAGGGAAATACACTCCTCCGTTGGCTACGGAATTTACAAGCAGCGAAACCTGAAGCGGTGTAACCATAATGTTCCCCTGGCCTATGGCAAAATTGGCCAAGGCAGAAGCCGACTCCTTAATGTCAAAAAGCGCCCCGAGGCTTCCGGTTTGGGTCATGTTTCCGGCAATGGTCTGCTCTCCCGCGAGCCCGGCACTGCAGGCAAAGTCATATATGGCGTCGGCTCCCACCTTGCAGGCAAGAGAAATGAAATATGTGTTGCAGGATTTGGCAAAGGCCTCGCTCATATCTATTTCCCCGTGTCCCTCTTTTTTGTGACAGCAAAACACATTTCCGCAGTCAATACTCCCGGTACAGCAATATTTTTCATCGGGAGAAATGCCGGCCTCAAGGGCGGCCGCCGCCACGCATATTTTAAATACCGAGCCGAGATTATATGAGCATATGGCTCGGTTTAAAAAGGGCGAGTCGGGGTCGTCCAGTGCCGAGCCGATGTTTTTTGCCGAAAAGGAGGGTGCCGACGCCAAAGCCAAAATCTCCCCTCCGGCGGTTTTTGTGACTGCTACAGCCCCTTTTTTCACCCCCGAAAGAGCCTGTTCGGCCGCCTTCTGAACATCTATATCGAGGGTGGTCACCACCCCTTTTTTATACTCCTCGATTTGCTCGTTCTTTTGGGGCTCCACCCCAAGCAGAGACCCTCCCGCCGCATTGGCCGCCACCGAAGCGGTGGTTTGGGCGGAGGAAAACAGAAGGTCATCAAATATTTTTTCAAGCCCCGACCTACCGTGAAGCTCTTCCGAGTCAAGATATCCCACAAGCTGGATGGCGGGAATATAGACGGGGTTTTTGTCGTATATTTTAAAAACCGCCGCACCTTTTGCCGAAAAATCCTCCGGTACCTCCAATGTCACCGGTTTGTTTTCTCTCAGCCTTTCCACCGCCTCCTCGGCTCTTTGTTCGGAAAAGCATCGGTAAAGCTCACTTGTGACCTCGGGGGTGGCGGTGAGCACCGCCTTATATTTTACCTCCCGATTGGTTATGGGCTCGAGATTGCGGTCGTAAACCGTCCCCCGCGGGCGGTCGACCGACACCGAATATCCCGAGGCCGAATAAGAGGAGGTTTTATAAACATCAAAAAGAGAGATTTGGGCAATTCTCACACCTGTCAGCCCGAAAACAAGTGTCAGACATATACCTAAAATAACCATTCTTTTTTTCATATTCGGGCCCCCTTTGCTTTTTTTATAGTTTATCCAAACGGTTTCAATTTATAGCAAGAGAGGTTCGCCCCCCTTTAAAGACTGTTGTTGACAAAATACGCCGTTAGTGATAAAATCACGGTATAAAAGCGGAAATTCAGGTAATTTTCACTTTAGAAAAGAGGTTAAACTTATGTGCGGAATAGTTGGATATATAGGAGAGCGCAAGGTCGCTCCCATACTGCTGGACGGACTTGCAAAGCTTGAATATCGCGGTTACGACTCGGCAGGTATCGCCTGTATAGAAAACGGCAACATCGAAATAGAAAAAACCAAGGGCAGACTTTCCGACCTGAGCAACAAAATCGACGGAGGAAAGAACATTCCCTCCACCATCGGCATCGGGCACACCCGCTGGGCAACCCACGGAAAGCCCTCGGACGAAAACTCCCATCCCCACCTGTCCCAAAGCGGAAAATTCGCCATTGTTCATAACGGCATTATCGAAAACTACGCCGAACTCAAATCTCAGCTTTTGGCCGAAGGCTTTTGCTTCCGTTCCGAAACCGATACCGAGGTTGTGGCAAACCTTCTGGACAAAAACGACAACGGGGATTTCCTCGAGACGGTCAAAAAAACGGCGGATATGCTTCAGGGCTCCTATGCCCTTGGCATACTCAGAAATGACCGCCCCGACGAATTCGTGGCCGTACGGCACGCCTCTCCTCTTATCGTGGGGCTTGGAGAAAAGGAAAATTTCATAGCTTCGGACATTCCCGCCATCCTTAAATACACCCGCAGCATCTACCGTCTTGACGACGGCGACATTGTACTGCTTTCTAAAGAGGGCGTTAAGGTGTTTGACAAGGAGCTTTGTCCGGTTGAGAAAAAGACCGAAACCATCACCTGGGATGTCAAGGCGGCCGAAAAAGGCGGCTACGACTGCTTTATGAACAAGGAAATCCACGAAGAGCCCACCGCCCTTCGCGAGACCATATCCCCCCGTATAAACGAGCGCAACGAAATTGTGCTGGACGGCGTGACCATTACCAAGGAACAGCTTAAAAAATGCAACAAGATTTATATTGTCGGATGCGGCTCGGCCTATCATGTTGGCATCGTGGGGAAATATATCATCGAGCGTATGGCAAGAATTCCGGTTGAGGTTGATTTGGCCAGCGAATTCCGTTACCGGGAACCTATTATTGACCAAAACACCCTTATGATTATAATCAGCCAGTCGGGCGAGACGGCCGACACCTTGGCGGCCCTCAGAGAGGGTAAAAGGTGCGGCGCAAGAATCATGTCCATCGTAAATGTTGTGGGCTCCTCCATTGCCAACGAGTCGGACGATGTGCTTTACACCTGGGCCGGCCCCGAAATCGCCGTGGCCACAACCAAGGCATATTCAACCCAGCTTTCCATGATCTACCTCATCGCCCTTTACATTTCCCAAACCATGGGCATGCTTTCTCCCGACCTTGTTGCCGAGCGTCTCGACGCCATAAAACAGCTTCCCGAGCTTGTGGACTCGGTTATAAAATCCACCGAGCCGGTCATGAAAAAGCTGGCCGATGAATTTAAAAACATTGAGCACGCCTATTATCTCGGACGTAATGTAGACTACGCCGTTGCCATGGAGGCCTCCCTCAAGCTTAAAGAGGTCAGCTATGTTCATTCCGAGGCATATGCCGCAGGCGAGCTCAAGCACGGCACCATTTCCCTCATCGAGCCGGGCACCCTTGTGGTTGCTCTTGACTGCTGCAGTCACATTTACGACAAAACCATTTCCAACATTGAAGAGGTCAAGTCCCGCGGCGCCAAGGTCCTCTCGCTGACCACCGAAGGCAACACCTCCATAGAAAAATGCTCCGACTATGTCATTTATCTTCCCTCTGTCGACGAACTTATCCTCCCCTCCCTGGAGGTTGTTCCCATGCAAATGCTTGGTTACTTTATGGCTACGGTCAAGGGATTTGACGCCGACAAGCCCAGAAACCTTGCAAAATCGGTAACGGTGGAATAAGTATGGCAGATATAAACGATATTAAGATTGAAAATCTTCTCGACCTGACAAAAACCGACGCCGCCGACCTTTTTGCCCAAAAGACCTTTCCTTTTGAGGTTCTCCCCGAAATAAAGAGCTTTATTACCGACCGTCTTATTCCCTCCCTTGACAAAAATGAATTTGAACAAAGGGAAGAAAACGTTTGGATTTCAAAATCGGCAAGGGTCGCCCCCTCGGCCCTTATAAACGGTCCCACCGTTATTTTTGCCGGAGCCGAGATTCGTCACGGTGCTTTTATCCGGGGCAGTGCCATTGTCGGAAGGGGCGCGGTTGTGGGAAATTCCACCGAGCTTAAAAACTGCGTGCTTTTTGACATGGTTCAGGTTCCTCATTATAATTATGTGGGAGATGCGGTGCTGGGATTTAAGGCTCACATGGGCGCCGGTGCCATAACCGCCAATATAAAGGCCGACAAGTCCAATGTCATCATAAGAGGAGGCCTTAACATAGACACCGGTCTTCGCAAGATGGGCGCAATTCTCGGAGACTTCGCAGATGTGGGCTGTAACAGCGTTCTGACTCCGGGGGCAATAATAGGAAGGAACACCAACCTTTATCCCCTTTCCATGGTCAGAGGCGTCATTCCGGCAAATTCGGTCTACAAAACCGGTGGCAAAACGGCAAAAAAACGCTGAAATATATTTAAATTTATTTTTGTTAAAAAAAACACTTGCATAATCCGTGGAGATGTGGTATATTTACTCTACCTCTCCACGGTTTTTTGTGGGCTTTTTTTGCGACCGAAATTTTCGGTCAAAAAAGAATGGGCATCTTTGCAGAAAAAACCTCGATTAAAAAGTGAAGAGGGAGGATATTTTCCGGCAGCTCAAGGCTTGTCAGAGCCTTTGCCGGTCAATAAAAATTCCGATATCAGGAGGTGCCATAAAATGAGAGTTAAAATCACAATGGCATGCACAGAGTGCAAACAGCGCAATTACGACACTGTCAAAAACAAGAAAAACGATCCTGACCGTCTTGAGATGAACAAGTACTGCCGTTTTTGCAGAAAGCACACTCTCCACAGGGAAACAAAATAAGGAGGAAACTTAATGAAGGTTTTAAGAGATTTCTTAAAAGTGCTCACCGTGGTTCTTGCCGTGGCGACGCTTGTAGCATTTTTCTTTCCCCTTGTTTCGGTGGCGACCAATGCGGGCGGCACCATCTCCCTGACCGGAGCCGAACTTGCCTTCGGTGCCGATAAATCGGCCGCCCTTGGCGTGGACAGCGCAAACCTCTGGAAATCCGGATGGTTTTTCGCTTCCTTCATTTTCAGTGCTTTGACTGCAATATTTGTGGCCGTAGGTTTCTTCAAAAGCCAGAAATGGAACGGCGCAGCTCTGGTAACCGGTCTCATCAATGCTATCATTATGATAGTAATTAGGGTGAGCACGTTAGCAAGCTATGTCGACCTGAGAAAGCTTACAGCTCATATTGACGCGGGCAGTGCGCAGTACGATTTCACCATGACGCTCATGATGATCCTGAGCCTTGCCACCCTCGTTATATGTGCGGTAATGGTTCTTGTGCGCGACAAGGTTGCCGTCGCAGAGTCAAACGGAAACAAGATTTCCATACCCGCAAAGGTCAAGAAATTCCTTCGCGAGTATAAGTCCGAGATCAAAAAGATCGTGTGGCCCACCGGTCGTTCGGTGGTCAAAAACACCGTTGTTGTTCTGGTAATGTGTGCGATCGTTCTTCTTCTCGTATGGGCGGTGGACACCGGTATGGGCGAGCTTCTCAAGCTGACCTACTCCGTTTCCGCTTGATGTGTAACTCCCGGAAAAACTGCGTTTGAAAGGAGTCGGCACAATGGCTGAAGAAGCAAAATGGTATGTCATCCATACCTATTCCGGTTATGAAAACAAGGTTGCAAGCAATCTTGAAAAGCTTGTTGAAAACCGGAAAATGCAGGATCTTATCCACGAGGTGAGAATTCCCACCGAAACCGTGGTGGAGGTCAAGGACAACAAAAAGCGCGAGGTAGAGCGCAAAATCTTCCCCGGCTATGTTATGGTAAAAATGATAGTCACAAACGAATCCTGGTTCGTTGTGAGGAATATTCAGGGCTGTACCGGCTTTGTCGGTCCCGCTTCCGATCCCATTCCTCTTACCGACGAGGAGGTCGCAAGACTGGGCGTTGAAAAACGGTCGGTTGAGCTTGGCTATAAGGTCGGCGATAACGTCAAGGTTATCGACGGTCCTCTGGTTGATTTTACCGGTATCGTAGACGAGCTTGACGTCAAGAACAACTTCGTCAAGATAACCATTTCAATGTTCGGACGTGAAACACCGGTCGAGCTTGAAATAAACCAGGTTAAACCTGTAGAGTAAACACGGTAATTTTGCGTTTTGAGATAAAACGCTGTCTATAAGAAGGTATTTCCCTTCTTATTGTGGGAGGAACACCCGTGTGTTCCGCCGATTACCACGATAATTACGGAGGTGCAATCACAATGGCTCAAAAAGTTACGGGCTATATCAAACTCCAAATTCCCGCCGGCAAAGCCACTCCGGCTCCCCCGGTAGGTCCGGCGCTCGGTCAGCACGGTGTAAACATTATGGCTTTCACCAAGGAATTTAACGAGCGCACGAAGAACGATGTGGGTCTTATTATCCCTGTCGTTATAACGGTCTATGCCGATCGTTCGTTCACCTTTATCACCAAGACTCCCCCTGCCGCAGTGCTTATCAAAAAGGCCTGCAACATTGAAAAAGCTTCGGGCGTCCCCAACAAGACAAAGGTAGCAAAGATCACCGGCGAGCAAATCAGAAAAATCGCCGAACAGAAAATGCCCGATCTTAATGCCGCAACCGTCGAGAGCGCTATGACCATGATCGCCGGTACCGCACGCAGCATGGGCATTGAAGTCGTCGATTAGTGCTCCCGGGTGGGAGGAAATTTCCGATTTAACCACTCTTAAGGGAGGAAAATGTATTTATGAAACACGGTAAAAAATATACAGACAGCTGTAAGCTGTTTGACAAATCTCAGCTTTTTGATGCTCCCGAAGCACTCGAGCTTGCGGTTAAAACCAAGACCGCAAAATTCGACGAGACCGTAGAGATCCATGTGCGTCTGGGCGTTGACTCCCGTCACGCCGACCAGCAGGTTCGCGGTGCCGTCGTGCTTCCCAACGGAACAGGTAAAAAGGTTAGAGTCTGTGTCTTTGCGAAAGGCGACAACGTTAAGGCCGCCGAAGAAGCCGGTGCGGACATTGTCGGAGCCGAAGAACTGGCCGCAAAGATTCAGAACGAAGGCTTTATGGACTTTGACGTCGTCATTGCAACCCCCGATATGATGGGTGTTGTGGGACGTCTCGGTAAGGTTCTCGGACCTCGCGGTTTGATGCCTAACCCCAAGGCGGGTACCGTTACCCCCGACGTTGCCAAGGCCATCACCGAAGCCAAAGCAGGTAAGATTGAATACCGTCTCGACAAGACCAACATCATCCATTGCCCCATCGGCAAGGTTTCCTTTGGTACCGAAAAGCTTCAGGAGAACTTCGATACCCTTATGGGCGCAATCGTAAAGGCTCGTCCTGCCGCCGCCAAGGGTCAGTATGTTAAGTCTTGCGTTATCGCCACCACCATGGGTCCCGGTATCCGAATCAGCCCCGCAAAGTTTAACTAAACAAGCTTTTGCTTGAGACAAAAGACCTTTCTTTAGAGAAAGGTCTTTTTTTATAAAAAGTTCTTTTTGAAAGCTTTCCCCCCGAACCAAAGCAGCCTTCGTCCGAAGTTTATTCCCCAAAGTACTAAACCCCGACTTCCTCCTTTTGTTAGGGTAACGGTAGTAATCCGAACCCGTCAAAAGCTCAGTATTAAAGCGATATTTATCGCTTTCGCTGTTGCCTTGCGCTGGCAAGGCTACCATCTCAAGACAACAAATCTCATCTTTA
>CABMOR010000062.1 GCA_902388225.1 uncultured Oscillospiraceae bacterium
GTGGGCGGATGTGTTCGTGACAGCCTTCTCGGAACCCCTCCCCACGATTTTGATTTGACCACTTCGGCTGCGCCCGAGCAGATGAAAAGGGTTTTTGCCGATTTTACGGTCATTGAGACCGGCCTTAAACACGGAACTTTGACTGTAAAAAGCGAAGGAAGGAATGTTGAGGTCACCACCTTTCGGGTGGACGGGGAATATTCCGACCACCGCCGTCCCGATAGTGTGGAATTTACTTCAGATTTAAGGGACGACCTTGCCCGCAGGGATTTTACCGTTAACGCCTTTGCATACAGTCCTCAGAGCGGTCTTGTGGATGAGTTCAGAGGAATATACGACCTTGAAAACCGGATTATACGCTGTGTGGGAGAGCCCGACCGGCGCTTTGAGGAGGACGCTCTGAGAATTTTGAGAGGGCTGAGGTTTGCGGCAAGACTGGGATTTTCCATAGAGAGGGAAACCGCAGGGAGTATGATAAAAAACCGCGGGCTTTTAAAGAATGTTTCCGGTGAGCGGATTTTTTCGGAACTGTGCGGTATACTTGCCGGCGACGGGGAAACGGTCACAGGGCTGCTTTTGGAATTTAGGGAGGTTTTTGCCGAGATTATACCCGAGCTTGAGCCAACCTTTGACTTTGACCAAAAAAGCCCCTATCATCAATATGATGTCTATACCCACACGGCAAAAGCCGTGGGATATTCGGCAAATGAAAAAAATGTCAGGCTGGCGGCGCTTTTTCATGACATTTCAAAGCCCCGGACTTTTTTTACCGACGGCGAGGGTATGGGTCATTTTTACGGTCATCCCGAAAAATCGGCCGAAATTGCCCGCAATACGCTCAAAAGACTGCACGCCGATAACAGGACCGTGCTTTCGGTGGAAAAGCTCGTACGCCGCCATGACGACGAGCTTTTGCCAAATGAAAAATCGGTTGGCCGAATGATTTCGGACATAGGGGAGGAGCTTTTCTTCGGTCTTTGCGAGCTAAAGAAGGCCGATCTTCTGGCCCATGCGGTTGCATACAGAAATGTGGACGGCATAACCGAAGCCGAGACCTTGGCAAGGAAACTTTTGGCTCAAAACAAATGCTTTTCCCTTAAACAGCTCAAGATAAAGGGCGAGGATATTCTGAGGCTTGGCGTGCCCTTCGGCGGGCAAGTGGGGAAAATACTTGAAACCCTGCTTGAAGAGGTTGTGGACGGAAAGATTCCCAACGACAGAAATGAACTGTTAAAGAGGGCAAAAGCCATTAAAAAGCTCTGAAAATTATTTCAAAATTATTGACAGGAAAAGGCTTAAGAAGTATTATATAGATGCTATTTGTTTGATTGTGAGGCGATTTTATGAAAAGAATTATTTCCATTATTCTTGCGGCAGCGATGGTTTTCAGTTTTTCAACGGTTTTTCTCGGAGTGTCCTTTGCCGAGGCAGAAACCGAAAAGCTGTTGAAAATTGAATATGACGGGACGGGAGCGGGTCAGGTTTGTTATATGAGACTTGGCTGGTGTACCCCCGAAATAAAGGAGGGCGACTACCTGGAATACGATGTCTGGCTGACCGACGATTTGGCCGGTGTGGGCGGACTGGATTTTGCAGGTGAAGGAAGCCGCTATTGCCGAGATTTTAACGAATACATGGATGTCAACGGCATTAAGGGACATCCGAAAAACGACATAAGCGACTATGCTTACCAAAAATGGTATTCGAGGAAGGTGAAATTGGCCTCGGTTGTCAACGGAACTTCTGACAACTTTGTCATTGTCGCCTTTGAGGGTCTTACCGCAAAAACCACGGCATATTTCGACAACATCCGCATAACCCGAGACGATGAGGTGCTGGAATATGCCTTTAAGGACGGCGGAACAGAGTACCGATATATAGGAAGTCACTATGCCGGAATCGAAAATAAGATAACGGTTTCGACGGTTGAAAAAAGCGCTGTCGGTCTTCCGGAAATTTCTCACCCCGACGAGGTGGAGGTCACAAGGAGTCTGATTGCCCAAATGCCCGACCGTAACAGTGTAAACGACATGAACTTCGAGCTTCTTGACCGTGCGGTCAAGGCCTTTGAAAATCTTACCGAGGGTGACAAGGCTTTGATTGACGGTTCGGCTCTTGAGTCGGCAAACGAGCTTTACAAAGCATATAAAGACGCCAAGCTGGGAGATGTCGACCAAGGCGGAACAATAGGAGTAGAAGATGCGCTTCTTGCCCTCCAGCACGCCGTGGGTAAAATCACTCTTGACGGTGTGGCGCAAAAATCGGCAAGGGTTACCGAAGACCGGCAAATCAGTGTAAACACCGCCCTTATGATTCTTCAGCGCGCCGTGGGTAAAATCAACTTTTTCCCTGTTGAGGACAGGGAGCTCACCCTTTTGGGTAAGGACGCCGAAATGAGGCTTGCGGTGGGCAGGACCGAGGTTTCGGTGACATCTCTTGTAAACAGTGAAAACAATATTAATATGATAAACGAGCCGGTGGCTGTTTCCATGCCCATTAGTTATTCGGCGGGGGATAAAACCGCCGAGTTTGACTGGAAACTTGCGTCGGTCGAGGACTATACCTGTACCGAAAGCGATGTTTCGGGCAATGCGGCTCTGACCGGAGTTAAGCTGACATACACCGATTCCGAGGCCGGTTTTGATTATGAAATTTATGTTCTCTCAACGGATGATTACGCCGGTCCCTTCCAGTTTTCCGAAAAGCTGGTAAATAGGAATGACAGCCGGGTAACCGTGTCGCTGTCGGATTTCTTCAATGCCTCTCTTGACGGCAGAGAACAGCCCACAGCCATGAAAATCCGCACCGAGGGGCAAACCTATTATGCCGACGGTCTCCAAAGGGTTGAAATGAACGATGGGATTTCCATAGCCACTAACACCTCCACAAGTCAGAGCGGAACCGACGATGTGCCCATGATTTATCTCGATTACGGAGACAAAGGGGTTTATGCGGCCCTTGAGTGGCCAAGCGGAAGCATGCTTGCCAAGCGAAAAGGCGATGCTGTAAAGATGAGCGTATATTTTCCCAATTTCACCACCCGTGTCGACCCACAGACGGCGCTGGAAATTCCCACGGTTTATTTCGGAGCATATGACGGCGATATCGAAGAGGGAAGCAACGCCTTTAAGCGCTGGTTCTATAACACCAAGTCTCCCAAAATACTCAGAGAGGATCCCAACGAGCCTTTAACCCAGATGGATATGCAGGTAGGCCTCAATGTCGACCGTGTGGGCGGTATCGAATCGGTTAAGTGGGATAACGGCTGGTGGGCCGGCGCTGATCAAAAAATAGTAAACGGCTGGGGAGGAATCGAAGGAGACTGGAACGAGGTTCGCGATCCCAGATATATTTCCACCATAAACGCCTACGGCTGTGCCGACCTTAAAGAGTTTGCCGCACTGTGCACCCAAAAGGGTATAAATCTGACCACCTATGTTCTGCTTCACGATGCCAAGAACAACAACCCCGACGCCCTTACCTCAATAGGCCCCAACGGCCATCCCGAGTGGTTTGTAGGATATACCAACACCGACGGAGAATTTGCCGATTTGGGAAATACCGACTGCGTGAACTGGCTGAAGGAAAAACTGCTGAATTTCTTTAAGGGCAACGGCGTCCGCACCTGGAGAACCGACTTCGAGCCTATTGCCGAAGCCTCAAATAAGGACAACCGTCACTTTGCAAACGGTACCGATGTTCAGTATTGGAACGCGGTCGGCTTTTATGAGATAGTTGATTATATCTACGCAAACTATTCCGACTTCCGTTATGAAAACTGCTCCAGCGGCGGCAGTCTCAAGGACTTTGCCACCCTTTCGAGAACGGTTTATATAAATAACGACGATTCGGCCGATTTCAACAGCCTGCGCACAACCTTCTACGATTCCTCATACTGTTTTCCCTCTTCCCAGCTTCAGGCTCCCGCCAACATGGATAAGTGCATGCCCGACTGCTCGCAGTATTATATCGACGGAACCAATCCCGATTTCGGATTCCGAAGCGTCATCATGGGAAGCATCATGTTTGCAAGCTGGTCAGGGCCCAAGGACGGAAGTCTCCAGTTCGGTCTTGAGGAATATTATGACAAATATATTAAGATGTACAAGGAAAAGATAAAGCCGCTGGTCCGTGATGCCGATCTTTATCATGTGCTGCCAAGACCCGACGGAATAAACTGGGACGGTGTTGAGTATATCGACGCCGACAGCGAAAACGAAATTAAGGGAGCTGTCTTTGTCTTTAAGCCTTCGGCTGAGGGAGGAAACACAAACAGCATAAAGCTCAGGGGGCTTGAAAAGACCAAGAAGTATACCCTTGAGTTTGAGGACAACAAGGCTCAAGGTCTGACTCTGACCGGAAATTATCTTATGACAAAGGGTGTTTCGGTCACCCTCAGAGACAATGTGGATTCCGAGATCATTTGGATAAAGGAAGCTCAATAAAATTACAATAAAAATGGAAGGGAGACGCTTTGCAAGGAAGTGAGCTTCCTTCCATTTTTGAATTTTAAAAACAAATTAAAAATATTGAGAGGGAATGAAAAACAATTTTCAGAGAATGTTTTCGGAGCTGTTTTTCCAACAAAAAGACCTTTAAAAAGCAAAAGTGCGGAAGCCACTTCAGTCTTCCGCACTTTTGCTTTTGTCTTACATCCCATACCGCCCGGTAAGAAAATCATCCACAAGTTCGGGCAGGACCGAAAGGTCAAAGTCGGCTTTCGAAAGTCTCCTCCTAAAGGCTTCCATTGCCAAATAATCGTCCGAAATATCTTCAATTACCCGGGTGCTCCCACCCACGCTTGCAGAAATTCCAAAGGTTACGGCGGTTTCAATCAGAGGGTCACGGGGATGACATTTGACAAGGAAAATTTCAACTTTATCGAGGTTTGCCGTTTTTCGTTCCTCCGTTTAACCTTTTGTGTGATTCTAAATCACAATATTATAATATCACTAATATTCAAAAAGTCAATATATTTATTAAGAAAAATTGCTAAATCTGCATTTTGCACATTTATTGGTCATCATATCCCCTGCAAATTACAATCTTTTTATAAAAAATAAACAATAAATATAGAAAAAAGAAAAATAAATAACAAAAAAATGTAATCGGATAAAGAAAATTGCCGTCCTGTTGGAAAAGTCGTCCGGCAGATTCAAAACCCTTGACAATTATGAGTTTTTTGAATATAATTGAAAAGATTAAACTCCGCTTTGGGAGGGTTTTTGAAAGGAAGATTTTACAATGGCAATCAAAGAGATTAAGCTTACTGCCGAGGGTCTTAAAAATTACGAAAACGAGCTTGACGAGCTGAAAAACGTCAAACGAAAAGAGGTTTCGGAAAAAATAAAGGTTGCACTTTCTTTCGGTGACCTTTCGGAAAACAGCGAATATGACGAGGCCAAGAATGAGCAGGCAAAGGTAGAAGCAAGAATTGCGGAACTTGAAGCCATGCTCAAGGTTGCCAAGGTTATAAGCGAGGAAGAAGTATCTGCCGACACGGTGCATGTGGGCTCTAAGGTCAAGGTTTTTGATAAGGATTTTAACGAAGAGGTTATATATCTTATTGTTGGTACAGCCGAGGCCAATCCTGCTGTCGGAAAAATTTCCGACGAGTCTCCTATCGGCAAGGCACTTCTCGGAGCCAAGGAGGGAAAGACGGTTCACGCCGAAACTCCCGGAGGAACCGTTGAACTCAAAATACTGGAGATAATCAAGTAATTGGAGAATAAATATGTCAGAGAATAATCAACACAACAACCAAAATCAGGAACCTTCTCTCAGCGAGGTGCTGAAGGTTCGCCGGGATAAGTTGGCCGCCCTTTGCGATGCGGGGGAAAATCCCTTTGAGAAGACCAAATTTGACGTCACGGCATATTCCTGCAATATAAAAGAAAACTATGACGCCTTGGAAGGAACGACCGTTTCTCTCGGAGGAAGAATAGTTGCCCGCAGAATCATGGGAAAGGCGAGCTTTGTCGGTCTTCGGGACGGCGAGGGAGATATTCAGCTTTACGTCAGCAAAAACGATGTGGGTGACGAGGCCTATGCCGCCTTCAAAAAGTGGGACATCGGAGATGTCATCGGAGTATCGGGTTTTGTTTTCAAGACCAAGACCGGCGAAATTTCGGTTCATGCCCAGCACATCGAGCTTCTGGCCAAGTCCCTTCTTCCCCTGCCCGAGAAGTTTCACGGTCTTAAGGATACCGACACCCGCTACCGTCAGAGATATGTGGATTTGATTGTAAACCCCGAGGTCAAGGATACCTTTTTAAAGCGTTCACAGATTTTAAGAGAAATACGCTCATACCTTGATTCCAAAGGTTTTTTGGAGGTTGATACCCCCATTCTTGTTCCCATTGAAATCGGAGCCTCGGCCCGTCCGTTTAAAACCCATCACAACACCCTTGATATGGATATGTATCTGCGCATAGAGACCGAGCTTTACCTTAAAAGGCTGATTGTGGGAGGCATGAACAGGGTTTACGAGGTGGGAAGAATTTTCCGAAACGAGGGAATGGACACCAAACACAATCCCGAATTTACCACCATCGAGCTCTATCAGGCCTATACCGATTTCCGCGGTATGATGGACCTTGTTGAGGAACTGAACACCATGCTGGCCGAAAAGGTATGCGGCTCTAAGGTCATTACCTATCAGGGCAAGCAGATAGATATGGGACATTGGGAGCGTCTGACTATGGTCGAGGCGGTAAAGAAATATTCCGGATGTGATTACAACGACTGGAAGACCGATGCCGACGCAAGAGCCTGCGCCGCCCAAAAGCATGTTGAGGTTCCTGAAAATGCCACCAAGGGGACCGTGCTGGCCGAGTTTTTCGATGCTTTCGTGGAGGAAAATCTGATTCAGCCTACCTTTATTTACGATTATCCCGTGGAAATAAGTCCTCTTGCCAAGAAAAAGCCGGACGACCCTGCTTTTACCGAGCGGTTTGAATATTTTATCAACGCCACCGAATTCGGCAATGCCTTCAGCGAGCTTAACGATCCCATCGACCAAAAGGAGCGTTTTGAGTCTCAGGTTGCCGCCAAAAAGGCCGCCGACCCCAACTGCCGCTCAGAGGTTGACTATGATTACGTCACGGCGCTTGAATACGGCATGCCCCCAACAGGAGGTTTAGGCTTTGGTGTCGACCGTCTGGTCATGCTGCTGACCGACAGCCCTTCAATAAGAGACGTTTTGCTTTTCCCGACAATGAAGTCCTTACCGAACGACAAGTAAGAAAACCCCAGTATTTATGCGGGTT
>CABMOR010000063.1 GCA_902388225.1 uncultured Oscillospiraceae bacterium
CCCGACAAGGCTGTCGCCTTGCTTTTATGATATTATACCTTCTTGAGGTTTTACCAATTTGATTGGAGGCAACGTATAAGTGAGTGACTTTAACGAGCGTGGTAAACACGAACAGCAAAACGAATCGTCGGATTATTATACTTCCCAAAACTCGGCCGACCCATGGAGCATAAATTCCATACTCGGCAATGAGGGCAACAATATTTTTTCGTCATCTGAAGCCGGCTCGGAAAATTCGTCCGAAGAATCAAACGACATATACAGCGGCCGTCCGGTTGGAGCGGAAAAAATAGGGGAAGATATTCCCCTCGGACACACGAAAAGTTCCAAAAACGGCAAGAAAAAGAAGAAAAGAATGGGCAGGATAAAAAGAACTCTTTTGTCGGTTTTTCTTATTTGTATAATAACCTTCTGTCTTGTTTCGGGTGCCTTCGGAATATATGTTTTTGCCTTTATTGACGGGGATATTCCTTACGATCTTAACAATCTTGAGCTTCAGTATACAAGTATTGTTTACGCATACGATACCGACATTGAGCAGTACTATGAAATGACCAGCTTCCACGGCACCGAAAACCGCATTTGGGTCGATGCAAAGGATTTTTCTCCATATCTTGAAAACGCCATTGTTTCTATTGAAGACAAGCGTTTTTACGACCATGAGGGAGTTGACTGGAAACGTACATTCAGCGCCTTTCTGAATATGTTCTTTGATTTTTACGGTGAGCGGCAGGGCGGTTCGACCATAACCCAGCAGCTTGTTAAAAATCTTACCAACGACAATGAACAAACTTCTGACCGAAAGATAAGAGAGATTGTCCGAGCGAGAAATCTCGAAAGTAAATACACCAAATCCACCATAATTGAGTGTTATATAAACACCGTTCATTTCGGCAACGGGTGTGACGGAATTGAGACTGCTTCAAAGTTTTATTTTAACAAGGAAGCCAAGGATCTCACCCTGCTTGAATGTGCTTCCCTGGCCGCAACCATTCAGACGCCAAATGTAAAGAACCCCATTGACGGACCCGAACAAAACAAGGAACGCCGGGAGATCTGTCTTAAGGAAATGCTAAACTCCGGATACATCACACAGGCAGAATATGATCAGGCAATGTCCGAAACCCTTAATCTTGCCAGCAGCGCCGGCGATCTTCCCACCGATTCGGACAATCCCGCAAGTAAGAGTAAAATTAACAATTACTTTACCGATAC
The DNA here is from genome assembly GCA_902388225.1 of uncultured Oscillospiraceae bacterium. Lineage (GTDB taxonomy): Bacteria > Bacillota > Clostridia > Oscillospirales > Acutalibacteraceae > UMGS1484. Next base: position 1,216 of record CABMOR010000063.1, read on the forward strand.
GGTTATTGAAGATGTTATAAGCGGGCTTCAAAAGAAGTATGACTATTCCTATTCCGAGGCCGAAAGCATGATATATTCCGGCGGTCTCAAGATTTATTCCACAATGAATAAGCAGGTTCAGGAGAGTCTTGAAGAGTCTTTCCAAAACGAAGAGCTTTTCCCCAAAAACGGAAGCGGCGAACGTCCCCAAGCGGCCCAGTGCATTATGGACTACTCGGGTCATATCGTCGGAATCGTAGGCGGAAGGGGAGAGAAGACCGAGAACCGTTCGCTTAACCGCGCATACGGAACGACCCGTCAGCCCGGTTCGAGTATAAAGCCCCTTTCGGTTTATGCTCCGGGAATTGAAAATAATGTTATAACCTATTCTTCTATGTTATACGATTTCCATCTTAAGCTCGGAAATTCCTATTATCCCGAAAAGAGCGGATCCGGGTCATATGTAACCGTTCAGTATGCAGTCCAAAATTCCTACAACGCCACAGCTGTGCGAATGGCGGATAAATTGGGAGTTGACACCTGTTTCGACTTCCTTACAAGGAGGTTTGGAATTACCTCTTTGGTGGACAGCTATGAGGATGAAAACGGAGGAATTCATACCGACAAGACTTATTCTTCCATGGCGCTTGGCGGAACGGTCAGCGGTATTTCGGTGACCGAAATGACGGCGGCCTTCGCCACCTTTGGAAACGGAGGAGTATACTATGCTCCCACGACATATACCGTAGTATATGACACCTTCGGAAATGTTGTGCTTGAACAGGACGAGCGGGGCTCTCAAGTCATAAGCTCTGATACCTCCACCATCATGAATAAGATTCTTCAAACAGTTGTTGAGGGCGGAACGGGCACAAGAGCTCAGATAGGCCAATGGCCTCTCTACGGAAAAACCGGAACAACCGACAACAACCACGATTTTTGGTTTGTGGGCGGTTCGCCCTATTATGTGAGCGGCGTGTGGTGTGGATATGACGCATCCCAGAATGTTCGAGACGGTTATAATCCTTCGCCGGTCATATGGAAAACAACTATGGAGAAAATACTTAAAAACAAGGACCTTTGCGATTTCCGTGTTTCAGACACCGTAAGCTACCGTCCTTACTGTACCGCTACCGGCTGTGTTGCCACGACGGCTTGCGCATCCACAGCTATGGGATACTTTAAGGATGATTATACTCCTGTTTGCGAGCACGGAAGCACTCTCAAGGACAGCAGTTACATGCCTGACCCTGTGGGCGGAAAATATGTTGAGATAGAGCCTTTAAGCAAGCCTTCATTTGACGCATATAAGGAAAGCGAGTATGAATGGGTTGACCCGGATGAGGCCGCAAGCGAGTAATTGCGACAGATAAAGTTAATTTATACCCCTGTACTTCGACCTAAAAAGTCGAGGTATGGGGGTATAATTTTTTTGTAAAAAGAAGGGCTGACAAATGAAGGTTATTTACATAGATCTGCTAATTTTCGTCAATTTAATAGTGAATTATTTCATTCTTCTTGCGACCAAGAAAATCTGCAAAAAGAAGACAAAAACATCAAGGCTTATTTTGGCCGATATTGTGGCGTCGGCGTGCTCTCTTGTTATATTTCTTCCCGACAGAGGGGCTGTTTTTTCAATATTTTTGAGACTGATTATTTCCTCGGCGGTAGTAAGTGTTGCCTTCGGATTTAAAGGTTGGCGCAGTTTTTTCGGACTTTTGGGCGGCTTTTTTCGGTATCCTTCGCCTATGCGGGAATTTGTTTTGGGATTTGGACGGTCTTTAAGCCGTCGGGAATGGTTATAAAAAATGATGTGGTATATTTTGAGGTATCGCCGCTGCTGCTTGTTTTTTCATCTGCTGTGTGTTATATAATCTTACGTCTGCTCAAAAAACACTTTGAAAAGAACGAACTTTCAACCCTTGAATATAATGTGACATTAGTTTACTTGCACAGCAAAATCTCTGTTGACGGCTTTCTCGATACGGGAAACCGACTTTACGATTCTTTTTCCGAAAGTCCGGTAATGATTATAAAAAGAGAGGCGGCTCAAAGACTTTTGGGGTCGGAGGATATTATTGATAAATGGCCGGAAACCCTGTCCGGTTTTCGATTTATACCGTACAGCGTGGTTGGGGGAAAGGGCATTCTTCCTGCCTTTCGGCCTGACGAGGTCATTATTTCAACAAAATCTTCAAGACGCCGTGTAAAAGGATGTCTTTTGGCTGTAAGCAACGATTTGTCAGGTGAATATGATGTTATTTTCGGAGCAAATATTTTTGAAAGGACAGAAAAAAATGATAAGGCTGTTGAAACGGTGGATATTTAGGCTGAGACTATTGCTTTTAAAGCCCGAAAGGGTTGACTATATATTTGGGCCTTCGACCCTGCCTCCGCCTCTTTCAAAAGAGGAAGAAGAACAAATAATGGAACAGCTTAAAGGGGGAGACGAAAGCGTCAGAGACCTTCTTATAGTGCATAATTTAAGACTTGTAGTTTATATTGCAAAAAAATTCGATATTCCAGGAGCAGGAATTGAGGACCTTATTTCCATAGGAACAATTGGACTTATTAAGGCTGTCAGGACTTTTTCTCCCGAAAAAAACATAAAACTTGCTACCTATGCCTCCAGATGTATTGAAAACGAGATTCTCATGTTTATTCGCAAGACATCTCAGATTAAAGGAGAGCTTTCTTTGGACGAACCTCTTAACACCGATTGGGACGGCAACGAGCTTTTGCTTTCCGATGTGCTTGGTTCAGACCCGGATATGGTTGGAATGAATGTGGAACATGACGACGAGTGCAGAATGCTTCGTCTGGTGCTTGAACGCCTGCCAAAGAGAGACAGGGAAATTATGTATATGCGTTTCGGACTTGAAGGACAAATTGAGCACACACAAAAGCAGGTAGCCGACAAAATGAATATTTCCCAGTCATATATTTCAAGACTGGAAAAGAAAATAATATTCATGTTGAAGAAGGAATTGCAAAATATATAAGCCTTTGAGAAAAAACTCAAAGGCTTATTATATAGATAAATATTCAGTCAATGGCGTAAATGTCGTCGCTGTTTACAAGATTATACTGATCGCTGTATGAGCCCCACTGAGAAGTTAAGGTGTAGATTCCTTCGGTTTGCGGCTGAATTTTTCGGATAAAAGGGGAACTTGAATCGTTTTCCTTGTTTACCGGACCGACATAATATTTTGAATTTCCGTCTTTTTGAAGTGTGTAATATCCGTTTGCGGTGTTGTCTTCGGTGACGGCAAAGGTAATGATATAACTTTTCCCGGCTTCAAGACTGTATTTAAATATACCGTTGTTTTTTTCCTCCTCGGAAGAAAGGCAGGGAACTTCCTGTTCGTCCTCTCCGTTGTTTTGAAGGGGAGAAACCACGATTGTATAATCAAAAGTCGAAAAAGAAACGCCGGTTGTTTTGCTGGAGGTTGAATCTGCAAACCAAGCCCAGGTTAAACCGAACAGGCAGGCAAGACAAAGTATTATACCAACTACAGAAGGCATAATTATCGAAATAATTTTGTCCGGTTTTTCTGGCTCGGCATGTTTTGGAACATACAAAAGTCCTTTTAAAATGTTTTTTTCAGCCACTTGAGCTCGGATCCTTTCATAAATTTTGTGGGAGAGATTTAATTTTCTCGGTTGGCGTCTGCGCCGGTCTGTACAGAATCGGTTGCATAAACGGATTCTTGAGATTCGGCAACAGTTTCCTCAGCTTGGGCAACGGGCTGCTGGGGCTCGTCGGTTTGTTGTTCTGAAGAAATCTGAAGCTGTTTTTTTAGTTCGAGCAATTCGCTCATCATCTTTTGAGATTCGGCACGCTCCTGCTCAAGCTTGGTACGCTCATCCTCGATTTCCTTATATTGCTCCATTTTATATCGTTTGAAGAGTCGGATGCAATTTATTCCCTGGACAAGTATAAGAAGAGCAAAGGGGACAAATATACAGCAGATGTATCCCGGAGTGGTCTTAAGGAATTGGAAAAAGCTTCCCACACCTTTAAGCCTTGTCTGATATTTTCCTAAAACATAGTCATAGGTTACAACGGTTTCGTCATCGGTGTTTGTTGTGGTACCGTATGTAATAAATCCCGGCTGACCGTTTTGGTCGGTGGTAATCATTCGGATTTTATGGGTAACGGTTTCACCAAAATTGGATGTATTTTGGGAAGTGTAGGAGATTATATCACCTTCCTTTAGGGTTGAAGGGTCAACCTCCTTGACAAGAACAAGATCTCCTGCGTCAAAATCTGTAGCCTTCATGGAGTCGGACAGAACAATAAAGGCCTTATATCCGAAAAGGTTTCGGTCGGAACGGTCAAAGGTGTTGACCGAGACGACCGTAAAGATCATCATGAGCACCGAAAATACAACGATAATCCAAACAAGAATATTTTTAACAATATTTAATGCCTTTTTCATTTTGAGTTCTCCTTAAAAAATCAATACAATTTATTGCATGGCTTTTTGCGGGTTGTTTTTTACTTGAACTCCTTTGGCGCATAAGTCAAAGGAAAGAATCTTGTCTTGAGTTTCGTTTTGGGAGCTTTCGGGATAGTGGAAAACTATAGAGAGATCCTTCTTTTGGCTTTCCTTCAAAATGTCGTCACAGACATCTGTCTTGTCTTCCGAAAGAGAAAAGGCGGTTCCGCTGTATAGAACTTTATCTCGGTCTTTAATTGTTACATCAAGCACCTTTCCAAGATCGCCGTCTACATTGTCAAAATAAAGCTTATAGTAAACATCATCTGAACTGTTGTTTTCAATAAAAAAATCTTTTTCGACGGTCATGCCCGGCTCGAAAATAAATTCATGTTCCGAAATAACCGATTTTCCGTCATTGAGATTTATCGACACAAACCCGGTCTTGAAAAAATGATTTTCAATATTGAGGGTAGAACTAACCAAAGCAAAGGTGGTGATAATCAGACAAATCAAAAGCAGTATTATCGTGATTATGTATGCTTTCTTTTTCTTTTCAAAGGTTTTATCAGTCACTTTCATTTACCCTCCTGCGCCGTTTTATTATTATAAACACCAAAGCCGATGCAACAAGGAAGATCACGGGAACCGAAATATCAAATATGTCAAAGGTCTTTGGAGGATTATCAAGATTTTCAAGGTCTTGCTCCTCAATCCACCAGCGAAAATCGGCGCAAAGCTGTTGGTTCATATATTCATTGGTAACCGAAGTGTTAAGGTACGCTATTGTTTCATAGGTCACACTGCTTGAACGGTCGGCCCCGCTTAAAAAACGCTCGACCGACTGAGGCATATCTCTCATAAGTCCGTCATAAAGAGCTTCTGACGAAGAAAGGTCGGTGATTTTTATCATCAATACTTCCGCAAGCTTTTCATATCCCGGTCGGATGTCGGCGCGGAAATGAAGAGTCACATCATTTTTGTGAGAAACATTCACGGTATATATTTTCGCATAAGAGTCTCCGGGAAACATGTTTTCCACCGAAAAGGGAAGAACATCTTCATTTTTTTCTGTGCTAAAGAATATCGACGTCCCTTCTTCAGCATCGCTTACAGCCGCATCGCTTTCGGAACCAAAAGAAGAGGAAACAGAACTGCCGTTTTGTATCACAATTGGTGTATTGACCGATTCGGGTTGTGATTCCGACTCGTTGGTAATGATGTTATCACCCGAAACCGAAGTATCCAAAAAACTTTTGTTTTTTATGACAACATAGCCCAGCGCCGCAATGCTTAAAGCAAGCAGAACCGAGAGGATAATAATGATGACCTTAGCCGAAAAAAGCTTTCTGCCGTTATTATCGCCCAAAAGGCACACCCCCATGTTTTTTTGCTTTTATATTATACTACTATTTTAATCTTAAATCAATATTATTTTAAAAATCTAA